>JADFYX010000009.1 GCA_015232795.1 Magnetococcales bacterium | reverse complement strand
CTTAATATTAATTTTAAAAAGCACGGGAATATATTTTCCGTGCTTTTTTTTATAATTTTTTAAATAGATATTCAATGAAAACAGTCTTAAAACAATTAATAAAAGATTCTGACAGCTCTTCTATACCTTTTATAAAATTTATGGAAGAGGCTCTATATAATCCTCATAAAGGGTATTATATGACCGCTGGTAAACGGTTGGGACCTGGTGGAGATTTTGTTACCGCACCAGAGTTGACCTCTTTGTTTGGTGAGTTGTTGGCTTTGCAGATGATTGAGTTGTGGCAGTTTATGGGGTCACCTACAAAGTTTAAGTTGATAGAGATGGGTCCGGGTAGTGGTCGTTTGGCATATGACATT
Source organism: Magnetococcales bacterium (assembly GCA_015232795.1). GTDB lineage: Bacteria > Pseudomonadota > Magnetococcia > Magnetococcales > JADFYX01. The sequence continues at coordinate 23,200 of JADFYX010000009.1, read as the reverse complement.
TTGCGTACTGCAAAACAGTTTAAAAATTTTTATGCTGCTATTAGTTGCGAACTTGTTGAGATAAGCCAAGATTTTGTCCAGAGACAAAAAAAACTGTTGAAAAAGGGTGGTGTTCATAAAAAGGTATGTTGGCACTCTGATATAGATGGAGCTTTAGATGGTGGAGTAATAGGGGTAATTTTTGCAAATGAATTTTTAGATGCTCTTCCGGTTCATTTAGTTGAGCAGACAGCAAATGGTCTTGGGGAGGTAGGGGTAAAGCTTGATGCTGATGGAAATTTTGTGACTGAAATTTTACCATTATCTAAAAATATTCATGGGGACTATTTTAGCAGTCGTGGTATTACATTAGCTACTGGCACTCGTACAGAGATAGCAATGCCAGCGCAAAACTGGATCAAAAAAGCCGGGGAGTTGTTGCAAGAAGGGATGGTTTTGTTGATTGACTATGGTCATACGCAAAAAGATTATTATGCTCCCGTGAGAACAAATGGCACTTTAGCTGGTCATTTGCAACATGTGAGAATTGATGATCCTTTGGCTAATCCTGGTGAGATGGATTTAACGGCACATGTTGATTTTTCGGCAATTTTAGCTGCTGGCAGAGAGGCGGATTTAGAGTTGTTGGGTTACACAACTCAGGGTTGGTTTTTAATGGGGTTGGGAATATTGGAAAGGTTGGAGATTTTATCGAAGGTTGCTGGTACAGATACGGGGCCATTAAAAGAGGCTATTAAAAGGTTGATAATGCCGGAAGGTATGGGTGAGACTTTCAAGGTTATGGCCTTGGGAAAGGGGATTGGCAACCAGCAACTAAGTGGTTTTAGGTTGAATGAGCAGAGCAAACGGTTATAAGCAGAAGATTTTTTTTAAAAAGCTATCCATTCTATTTAAAAAAGATCAATGGTTTGTTATACTGTAGTGTGTGTTGTGTTCTTTCATCAAATATACCAACAAAATTAAGGGATGAATTATGGGGTTGTTGGAAGGAAAAAAGGGTTTGATATTTGGTCTAGCTAACGAGCGGAGTATTGCGTGGGGTATATCTCAGGCATGTCATCGTGAGGGAGCGGAGTTGGGATTTACATATTTGGGTGAGCCGTTAAAAAAGCGGGTTTTTCCTCTTGCCGAGCAGGTTGGATCATCATTTGTTTTACCTTGCGACGTAAATGATGATGAGCAGATAGAAGCTGTTTTTGCTGAGGTAAGGGAGAGGTGGGGAGAGCTTGATTTTGTAGTCCACTCTATTGCATTTGCGCAGAAAGAGGAGTTGACGGGCTATTTTTATAATACTTCGAGAGAGGGATTTCGCATAGCTCTTGAGGCTTCAGCATATTCGCTGACGGCAATTAGTGCAAAGGCAGCACCGTTACTCAAGGAGGGGGGTAGTATATTAACTCTTTCATATTATGGTGCTGAGAAGGTCATACCCCATTATAATGTTATGGGTGTTGCAAAGGCGGCATTGGAGGCTAGTGTTAAATATTTAGCCTCTGATTTTGGTCCTAGGGGTATTAGGGTTAATGCAATTTCGGCTGGACCAATCAAGACATTAGCAGCGGCTGGTATTGGAGATTTTAAAGAGATTCTTAACTGGAACCGTGATCATTCACCATTACGGCGTAATGTTACTCAGGATGAGGTGGGAAATTCTGCTCTGTTGCTTCTTTCCGATCTTGGTTCGGGAATAACAGGTGAGATTATGCATGTTGATGCTGGTTTTAATGTGGTTGGAATGAAGTCAGTAGATATTGATTAAAAAAAACGAGTGGGGGTCCAGGGGAATCATTTCCCTGGTGGGTTTGGGCGAAGCCCAAGGTTCTGCCGTTGCTTTTTAGCCAGATTTAAAAAGGATTTTTTTCGCTTTTGAAAAAAATCCCTGGCTAGTATATTAATTCCCAAACCAAAAAAACCCTGCTTTTTAGGGTTTTTTTGGTTTGAGAATGTTTTTTACCTACAACTGGTTGGATTAATTTATGGGCTGGGAGTTGATTCTAGTCGTGGTAGGTAAAGGACATTAGCAGAGGATAAAAAAACCAAAAGGACGGTTTTTTTATCCTCTGCTCATTAATATACTAGCCGGGGATTTTTTTTTATAAAGCAAAAAAAATCCTTTTTAAATCCGGCATTACAGCAACGGCAGAACCTTGGGCTTTGCCCAAACCCACCAGGGAAATGATTCCCCTGAACCCCCATTAATAAAAGAAAAAACACAACAACACACAAGACAAACACATAGTGTAGGTCGTGCAATCTTAATAGTTACTTATATATAGCACAGCTTAAATAAAGGAATATCTTATGTCCGCAAACAGCTTTGGACGCCTGTTTTGCTACACTACCTTCGGCGAAAGCCACGGTCCCGCAATCGGTGCAATCGTCGATGGCTGTCCCGCCGGAATGCCTTTGTCAGAAGCAGATATTCAAATAGACCTGGACCGCCGTCGTCCCGGTACAAGCAAATATACCACCCAACGCAAAGAACCAGATACAGTTCAAATTCTCTCCGGTGTCTTTGAAGGCGTAACAACAGGTACCCCAATCGGCCTTATGATCGTAAACAACGATCAACGCTCAAAAGATTATTCCAAAATAAAAAATACCTTCCGTCCAGGTCATGCCGACTATACCTATTTTCGTAAATATGGCGTTCGAGATTATCGCGGTGGCGGAAGATCTTCCGCAAGAGAAACCGCAATGCGAGTAGCAGCAGGTGCTATCGCTAAAAAACTTCTGCTACATGTAGGAGTGAAAATTGTCGGTGCTCTCGTCGCCATAGGCGAAGAAGAGATAGACCGCAATAATTGGAATTGGTCCGAAGTTGCTAAAAACCCCTTCTTTAGCCCAGATGTAAATGCCGTACCCCGTTTTGAAAAATTAATGGAAGAAATTCGCCATAACGGTGATTCCGTAGGTGCTCTGCTCGAAGTGGTGGCTCAAGGTGTTCCACCAGGATGGGGTGAACCGGTTATCGATCGCCTTGATGCCGATTTAGCCAAAGCTATGATGAGTATAAATGCCGTTAAAGGGGTAGAGATAGGTGCAGGTATGGCTGCTGCTCGGGGCACCGGGTCGCAAATGGCTGATGAAATGGTGCCAGATAAAAATGCTCCAAATGGAGTTAAATTTTTAAGTAATTATTCAGGGGGTATTCTCGGAGGTATCTCAAGTGGTGCTGATATAGTGGTAAGAGTTGCTGTAAAACCAACATCTTCCATCCATATACCCAAACAGACCATTGATACAAATGGCAAAGCCCAAGAGATAGTCACCCATGGACGACACGATCCCTGTGTCGGTATAAGAGCCGTTCCCGTTGCTGAAGCCATGGCTGCAATAGTGCTAGCCGATCATTTCCTCCAAAATCGCAGCCGGGCAAACATCTTTTAACCTAAATTCGGCAGTTGGCGGTGCGTGGTGACAACTGCCGAACCTAGGTCAAACTATATCAGCCGATTACCAAACCAGTTGAAATAAGAACGGCATGACTAATTGTTGCTAAAATGGTCATCTTTATAGCGGGAACCAGTCGTTCAGGAGTTGAGGCAAAGTTTAACAGTTGGTGGGCAGCAAACAGACTGAGAGGAGCTGAAATCAATCCTAGCAACCCCCAGATCGGCAGGCTTTCAAATAGAACTGCCAACACCAGAGAAACATAGCCTATCAGAGCCATGATAAGATATAGCCACCGGGCTTTATCCGCACCAAGACGTACTACCAAATGATTTTTCCCTACAGCAGCGTCTGCTTTACGGTCGGGAAATTGATTTATGTAAAGTATGTTGGTCACCAGCATTGCAAAAGGCAATCCGGCAATCAGTGGCAACATGGATAGCTCCCCACGCTGGACAAAATCCGCTCCTAGAGGAATAAACAATCCAAAAGCCAAAGCTATGCAGATCTCACCCAGTCCCCGACTGTTGAGTTTTAAGGGGGGGGCGGAGTATGCCCAGGATATAAATAGACCAGCGACAATAAACCATAATATTTTAGGACCGACAATAGGAATCAATGCCAAACCCATCAAGGTAGCTGTCGCTAATAAAAGAGTACCGAAGATTAACATCTGCCGTGTGGAAAGCAGGCCATTTTGAATCATACGACTACCACCAGTAAAAGGGAACAAACGCTCGGTGTTGATTTCGTCCGTGCCGTTTTTATCATCAAAATAGTCATTAAGCACATTGGCACCAGCTTGAGCCAGAACCGGACCGATAAGGGTCAAAGCAGCAGTTAGAGCGTTTATTCTTATCCCGGAAAAATTTGCTGTGGCCAGTCCAATAAGCCCAGGAACCAAGCTTGCAGTCAAAAATGGTGGACGAACAGCCAAAATATAGCGCACAATAATACTCTGTACTGTTTGGGGGGTTGGTTCAGGGGGGGTGCCAGACACTAATTTCTCCTCTATATTTCTCAAAACTTTTTGTAAGAGTGTTTTCTCTTGTTTTGACACGAATTATTGGATCATCTTGCATAAATACAGGTTCGGCAGTTGTCGCCACGCACCCGACGCAAGCTATTGATCAACCTTGCATATCATGGGAAAATCCAGCACCTGTAAGGTGAATGCAATTTTCCATAATACACCAGATAAACCAATATCTTACGCCATGCACGTAACGTCAACTGCCGAATCTAGGTTAATGCAGATCGCCCCAAATAAATTTGATTGTAGAAAGATTATCCCCTGGCAACCTAGCAGATCTTTTTTTTAGTGACAACCACGGACCTCGTTTGCTTCAAAAAAATGGGCGAGATCGTTGCGAAATTGATGAAATAGATCCAATTTGCGAATATAGCCCAGTTTTAACAGATGTTGCTCAATATGGCTTAAGCGAATCTGTTCTGGGTTGTAAGTAAGATCCAAATGCCCCTCATCCATGTCACATACAAGAGTATCAACTCCCGTTAAATCCGTAATAGAATGACAATCTTCACAAGAGAGATGTTTTCCTTTGGGTGATACAACATCTAGAGAGTGTCTGGTTAAATGCTGTTTATGGTTACCTTTAGCACTTTTAGTGACGTTCATGGCAAATTCTCCAATTAAAACAATTTTTGAAGACCACTACCCAACACTTGGACAAATTTATCTAGCTGAAAGTTCCTATAAAACCTTTTTAAAGTTCCTCTTCAGGTGGAATGAAAAAAGCCAAAGCCTCTAACAATGCTTGGGACTTTTGATTTAATTTAGCAATTTGTTTTTCAATATCTTTATTAGATAGAGAAATTTTTCCCGGTTTTTCTGTAATAGTTTGCGCTTCTACAGGTCTTTGTTGATCTAGCTGTTTTAGCTCAACCAACAGATTTTTTAACTGCTCTTTTTGCGCTTTTCTATCCGCAGAATGTTTTTGAATAAGCTCGATACTCTTACGAATAACAGGGGATAAATTTGTTAATATCTCACCAGCTTGTTTGGTGCCACGAGTGTTTGCGGTGGAAAGGCGATGAATTTCACTTGCACCTATACGACTCTTTTCTGCTAGGCGTCGCATCTCTTTTGCCGTCTCAACAAACGCCTCACTGGTTACCCCAGAGCGGGCAGCTTCAATAGCAGCATTCATAGCCATCAAACGTAGTTGTCGAGAGGCCTCTTCTATCACAAATATTCTTTCAGAGACATCACGGCTGGCTAATACCGCTTCGTTTATAGCTTGGCTACCCTCAGCAATATCCATAGAGGTCATCTCAACTGTCTGTTCTGTGGCTAAAGCTTGGCTGTTCTCTTTTTCTAATGAGGTGGCAAGGGCATTTATGGTGTCTATAATAGGTTCTAGGTCGATATCTACATTAACACTATCGCTATCGCTAACAACTTCGTTTTGAACTGGAACTGGATTTTGGTTTTTAGCAACTTTTGCCAGTACTTGACCTTGTTGAATAAGTTCAGTCGCGGCCCTACGAATATTAACACTCGTCTGTCCTAGACGTTCGGTCATCTCTATAACTTGATTTGCTAAATTACCCATATTTCCCTGATGTCTGCTATGCAGGGTTGCAGCAAAGTTTCCTTGAGATAGTTGGGCTATTAGTTCAGTAAAAGCTGCTAAAGGATTGACGGTACTTTTTGCGCCAAAAATGGCCAACAGAACCAGCAAAGGTATTAAACATAAAACAACAATATTCAGATTGTTGATAATTTTGGACAACACCCCACCACCACCAGAAGGGCCACTCTCAAGTATTAAAGCCCAGTTAAAAGAGTTGAATGAAATGGGTGTATAGGCATAAAGAGTTGAATTATCACTACTGTTAACAGTGCCACTCTCGCCTTTTAGAGCAGAAACCACTGCTGGTATATCTTTTCCATTTTTTTCCATAGAGCCGTTAAAAGAGGCCGAAACCGAATGGGTTTCGGGATGACGGCGGGAGTCAGAACGCATCCTTTTATCGGGACCAACTAGATATATATCGCCATTTTTACCCAAATTTTTACCAGGAGCAAGAATTTGAGTTAACTCTTCAATTGGCAATTGCAAAGCAACCACCATTTCAATTATACCGTTGTGAATAATAGGTGCTGCCATAAATGCAGATGGCTCGCCGTTACTCGGTGCATAGGGAGATATATCCGTCATACCAGGTTTCTTGGTTTTTAACACTGTTTTCAGTAGTTTGGTAAGGGATGAATCCGCATAGGGTCCGTTAAGAAGGTTGGTTCCATAATCTCTTTGGTGGGCAGCAGTGTGAAAAACCAGCCCGTTGGGTTTAATAAGAAAAAGATCATAATAGCCCGTGGCATCTAGATATGATTTATCCAAACCTTTTGTGTTAGAGCCTGCAAAGGACTCCTCTGGATCAGTCTCGGTAATAATAGCCCAGGTAGTTTCCCCTACCATTAACGGTTTCCATGCTGCCAAACGGGGCTTGCCTCTGTTTGCAATTATGCCAGAACCTGTATCCCCAACAAGAGCTTTTTCAACCGCCTCTTTATTGATGGAGTAGGGGGCTTTGTGGGCGGTTTTTTCCGAGCCGACAAGTAAAGTAGAGCGTAATTTTTGGTCGGGACCAACTAGATAGATTGTCCCTTTATTGCTTAAGCCATCTCTTGTAAGCATTGGTGAGAGCATTTTTTGGGTATTCAGGCTTACCGCAACTATCCCTATAACTTTGTCATTACGTTTTACCGGTGCTGCTAAATATGCTAATGGTTTGGCTCCACTAACTTTGCTTGGTAGGTAGTCTTGGAAAGTAGCTTTGTCAAGAGATTTGCTAAGTAGCTGCCCTAAGGGGGTAAGTCTGCCTTTTTTTCCTTTTACGTAGGTTCCCAGTTCAGGACCACGGGATGCGGTAAAAAATATATCTCCTCGTTGGGATATAAGATAGAGATCTTCAAAACCATTGGTAGCTCGGAATTTCTCCAGCCCCCCAGTTTTCTTCTCGGCAATTGTTGTCCATTTCTCCCCATCTGTTTTTTTGTTTGCTTCGCGATAAACCCAATCAAGAGTTGCCATGGTTTGAGCTAGATCTTCGTTGTTGGCAAGATTTTCGATTTCTTTCAGGCTTTTTGTGAAATAATCAGCAATATGTTTTTGGTTGGAATCTCTAATCTGCCTTAAATCAATTTCTGTCTGACTTTGCCTATCGCCAATGGATTGGGTAAGAAGGGCTAAATCTTTTTTACGTTGGGCAAAATATTGCTCAACAGCAGTTTTTTTAGTCGCCCGCAACATCTCCATCTGTACAAGGGTACTATCCACAAGAGAGTCATAAGCCAGATAATGGGCCACACCGACAATGACTAGAAGTGGGATTATCCCGGCTAAAAGAATAAGTACCGTGATTTTTTTTTGCATTGTCATTTTTTTCTTTATCCTTGGTTTTCTTCTCAATTTCGGTTGATTAACGTATTCTATATGAGGAAGGTAAGGAAGCAATAATAAATCAGCTTTTTTTCTATGTTTTCACTATTTTTTCTTTCAATTATCAACATAAATGCTCTAACTACCAGGCTATTAATAGATTTTTTATGTAACTTCTGATAGGGTATTGCGAAAATATAAATAGAACAGCAAGGGACATCTGGGATATGAAAGCTGCTAAAAAAATAGTGATTGTTACCCCAGGTCTTGAGCGTGGTGGAGGTGCTGATGCTGTTGGTAAAGGGTTGTATACTGGCTTTTGTGAACTGCCAAATGTAGAGGTCACCCTTTTTGATTTTGGTTTGATCAAGCAGAACTTTGATTCTTTGTTAAAGTCCAACGATGATGGATTGCTCAACGAAATCATATCCCAGCATCTTATTACAAAATCTGTTGAAAACAGCCCTGATGTGATTATTATTTTAACCTTAACACCCATCTCCCCATATTTTATTGCACTTCTCCGTAAACTGGGTATCAAGGTGGTGCATTGGTTTGTGGAAGATTATCGACGGCTAAATTGGCAAGAACTTCTCCAACCCTATGATCATGTTCTAACCTATCAAAAACAGTTCTTACGTGAAGATCTTGCTAAAAGTGGCATAAACTCTTGCTCTTACCTACCTGTGGGTTGTGAATACCCAGAATCTTCCGAAGTTTTTCAAAACAATGAAAAATCATTCGATATCGTCTATATGGGATTTCCTTATGATAACAGAAGACGGGTAGTTGAATATCTTTTGAACAACAATATAAATCTCAAAATATGGGGTTTTGGCTGGCACAAGTTTAGTGAAATTCCTGTAATAGCCAACGCCTTACAAGAACAGGGACGTTGGCTTCCCTTGTCAGAAACCAGAGCTGTCTATAAGCAGAGCCGTATTGTGTTGAACATACACTCTGCAATTGTTCACCAAGATGCTGAAATATATATGGATGATGATATGGTTAACTCTAATTTATTTGAGATTTGTGCAAGTGGTGCTTTTCAAATAGTGGAGAGAAGACCAGGAGTTTTAGAATATTTCAAAGAGGATAAAGAGGTGGTCTGCTACTCTACAAAAGAGGAGCTGGTAGAAAAAATTAAGTACTATTTATCTCGTCCCGATGAGTGCAAAAAAATTGCCCGTGCCGGATATCTTAAGAGTTTAAATAACCACAGATTCAGCCATCGTGCGCAAACCATACTAAGAGATTTGGGGTTAAACCAGACTCCAACCAATTAAATATTATGTCTAATCAAAAAAATAAAGAAAATCCAGGGTATTATAACTCTGCGCGACCTGAAATTTTAGGCCTTATTCCTGAAAATAGCTTAAATATTTTAGAGGTTGGTTGTGGTTCTGGGGATTTGGGAAAAGTTTGTAAAGAGGCATTGGGAGCCAAATTTGTTGCAGGTATTGAGTATAACAAAGAGGCAGCCTTATTAGCAGGAAAAAATCTTGACCAAATAATACAAGGTGATGTTGAAGAGCTTGAACTACCGTTTGCCCAAGGATTTTTTGATTGCATAGTTTATGCGGATATTTTGGAGCATTTGGTCGACCCAGCTAAAGTTTTAAAAAAACAGTTGCTACATTTAAGCCCCACAGGCAAGGTTGTGGCAAGTATTCCCAACGTCCGATATTTTGCTGTGTTATCCCATCTTGTAGAGGGTAACTGGACATACCAGGATGAGGGTATTCTTGATAGGGATCATCTACGTTTTTTTACTTTAAAAGAGATGTTAAAGCTGTTTGCTGAAGTGGGTTTGAAACCAAGTTTTATTGGAGAAAACCTTAACCCTCAATATTATAAAAACACCCCCAAAGAGTATCCTGTTAATTTAACAATTGGACGTTTAAACCTTCTGGATTTGAATGAATCTGAATTTAAAGATCTATTTGTCTTCCAATATCTTCTTGTCTTAGAGAGGTTATAGTCCCTCAATTGTGCTCTATTTTTTGCAATAAAATTCTTGCAGCGTCTTTAGGTGATGGTTCCCCAAGTATTCCCCTTATCAGAGCCACACCGTAAGCTCCTGCGCTAATGGCAGCAGGTGTGTTTTCACCATTTATACCCCCTAAAGCCAAAACTGGCCCCGGAATTTTCTCTTTAATAGCAGCAAATTGTTCTAGGCCCAGAGGTATGGCTTGGGGGTGAGATTTAGTGGCAAATAGGGGCGAGAGGGTAATATAATCCGCCCCCTCTTTTATGGCAGACAAAGCACCAATCAAGTTGTGGCAAGAGCGACCCAATAGACGGTTATTACCCAGTAGTTTACGGGCTTTTTGTGTGGTTATTGCTCTATCTGGTAGATGAAGACCCACATTGTTAAAGGCCAGAGCCACATCTATATCTCCTGAAATCAGCAGATGGGCTTTTTGCTTTTGGGTTAAGATATGGAGCTTTTTAGCCCATTGGCCCAGAGAGTTTTTGTCTTTACTGTTTTTTATCCGCAGCAGTACATGCTTTACCCCTCCTGTTAAAGCTTGAGCAACCCCATGTTGTAGATCTGGACAGACCTGTAAATCTGTAATTAGCAACAGTTTAGGGATAGGCGGTTTCACGGAATTTTTAAATATTTGTGGATTTGGGTTGAAAGTCGCAGCCGTCCTTGGGATGCCAGGACTAAATCAAGACATGTTTTAGTTGCTCCAAAGTTGGGCTGATTGCCATCTCCAAGAGGTTGCAGCCAAACATTGGGGTGAATAGTAGCCCAATGGTTTATCTCATCTTTTTGTGATTTTGTAGGGTTGGGACCGACAATAAATTTTATCTCGTTGGCTCTCTCCATTTTTTCCAGGCTAACTGCTTTTTTAGGGCTAATTGTTAGCCAGTCAAGCCCATCAGGAATATCATAACCAACACCACTGCTCTCCATCCCCAACCATTTTCCGGCTTTTTTAAGCTCCACAATTAACCGGGGTAGCTCTTTAACTGCTAAGGGTTCTCCACCTGTCAATAGTACGGAGGGAATTTTTGGACCAATAAGTTCTATCTCTTTTAAAATAGAGTCAATGGTCATCTCAATACGGGCTTTAGGATCTTTATGCAGAGGTTCATCACACCAGGAACAAGACAGGGGACAGCCCCAAAAACGTAGAAATACCATAGCTCTTCCACTCCAAGTGCCTTCACCTTGAATGGAGGAAAATATATCGCAGAGAAAAAAAATGGGGGTAGATGATTGCTGGCTCATCTAATAATTCTCTCTATACCACCCTTTTTCAATATAAAATTGTACTGCTCCTATGTGATAAGGAATAATGAAAGAGCTAAGCATGTTTCTGGGTGAAAGTCTGTAAAAGGCTGGTTCCTTACGACGAATTTGTTCAATATCGGCGAAGATAGCTTTTACTACATCATAGGCAACAGCGTTTGATATCTCGGAGTTTGCTACCAGCCATACCTTAGAGCCGATGGTGGGGATATCTGCGGCAACGCCCTTATATATACCACCCGGTATGTTGGTCTTATCCATATATGGTACATCATCGATATAGTTTTCAACACACTGCCCAGTGATAGGAAGAAATTGTATAGGTTTTGCATTTGTTAATATTTGGACAGGCTCTGCGGGATGGGTCAGAAAATCAAATCCACCATCCACTTCACCTTTAACCAATAGCTCTGGGAGTAAACTACTTTTTAGACGGCTAAATTTTTTGCTAGGAATTTGGCAATGGCTTAAAAGTTTGCGTAGCAAACGACTGTTGTCAGATTTTTTTTCTCCAATATTAATTGCTTTACCAGCTATCTGCATAAATGACAGAATGTTAGAGTCATTGTTGGCTAGCAATGTAGCCATTTCTTGATGTAGTGATAATAGCACACGTACTTTGGTGTTGCGTTTGCTATATGGTTGTCTGCCGTGCCATGCAAGATACGCAGAGTCAGCTCTTACCAATGCTAAATCAACTTGACCGCTGTTGATGGCAAGAACATTTTGTTGGTAGCCTTCAGAGGCCATAAGTTTGCAAGGTAGGTTGCTGCCACTTTTTTTTAAGGCTGCACAAATAGCTGTTCCAGCAGCATAATTAACCCCCTCAACTTTGCCCAAGGCAATGTTTAAACGTTGCTTACCTTCCAGTTCGGCATTTAAGGCTTCTATCTCTTCTTCAGAGGCTGAACAACCAAAGAGAAATAACATAATACCAATAACAAGCCCAACTTTTAATCCCTTGTGCATGGGGTGTTCCTCATTTTAATAACTGCTGATGAATTTCCCATTATGGCATTTTCCAAAGTTATCGACAACTAACGAATCTAGCTTTCAGATGAGCAAAATTTTCTATGGCAGCCAATGATCACCCATTTGCAGTTCATCTATATTTGCTGGAATATTGAGAAGGTCAGAAAAATCAAGCTCTACAACACCTACTGATTCGTAGAGATATTGCTGAATGCTATCAAGAGTTTTTAACTTATGACGTTTTTCAAGGGCATCAAGGTCATCTCCCTCTCGTACTATAGCAAACTCTGCTCGAACTGCACTTAAAGGTTTGATAACTATGATATCGTAGAAGATTTTTTTCTCGGCATCAATTTTGGATTTTACCATATCTTTGGGAGAAATTAAAAAGCCTTTTTTATTAAGTAGAGATAGAGCTAAACCATTTCTGCTTTTTTGGGCTAAGGTGAGAAGTCCCTTTCTTTTGAGGTCTGCGTCGGGGATGCCTAATTTGGATAAATCTTCCAATGTTAACCGTTCCTCAAAACCCGGTAGTTTCACCTTAAAAGAGCGTAACGGGTTGATGCCCAGCCTTTCCATTTTTTTCTGCTTAACTTCAATGCCTCGGCCCTCTAGGCGACTGATGCTGATGCCATCATTTTTTTTGATCAAATCTAAATCAAAACGCTTCTGTTTTAAGATGAAGAGCAGCTCCATTTTTTCCAGGCTTTTATAAGATAAACTTCTGGTAAAGGCATCAAAAGCAATCAGTTGCCTTTCCCGGGGCATCACCTTTTTTACCAAGTTTATATTATGTTTTTTGAAGGCCTCTGGGGTTAATAAATTCTTTAGTGCCCCTTTGGAAGCATCCAAGCGTCTTAATCTTTCTAAAACCAATCCGCCACGGCGACGAATACGATCGACATCCAAACCCCGTTGGAATAGATAGGGAATAACTCCAAGTTTTTCCAATTCAGCAAATGTTAGTAGTTCAACGGGACGTAAAAGTTTGGTACCAGGTCCGGGGGTAAATAGTTTTTGCTCTTTCTCACGGGGTAGGGCAACTCTAAGTCCGGTGGGCAGAAATGTGTCGTGTTTATTGAGGTAGGTTGCGTGCCAAGCCCGATATTGTTCAGGATTAAAATGGCCCATTGCGGCATCACTGTTCATGATTACCAACACTTTGAATGGTGCTAATGCTCCCTTATAAGAACGAATCTCCTCTAAAGCCGAGACCATATCGGCCATGGCACCCACTTGCATTATTTCTAAATCGTCTTTGGTAACTGTTTTAAGGTATTCGGCAACATCGATTTTCATACCTTTTTTCAAATAGCTGCGAAAAAGGCTGAAGCCACCATACCCTTTACCAGGCACTTTGCTGTACCACTCGTGATGGGTTAAAGCGACCATCACCGGGAGATCCAACTCGCCACTATAAAGAAGACGACCGCCAAACAGGGAGTGGAGCTTCATCTCTCCCCACTGTTTTTTGTTAAGTCTGCCGGGCCACTCAAGGGTATCTAAACGGACTTTGATCTTGCCGATATCATGCTGCATGGCAGCCATCACCGCATTTAAGGTTTTCTCCTCTTCCCAGCCCAACTCCTTGGCAACAGCCATGACGTTAAAACCGGATATGATACTATGGTGGGCGGTGTTGGGGTGGTGGTTGTTGAGCTCAATCATGGCATCTGCAGCCCGGGGATTAAAAAGATGAAGAACATCCTTCATTCTTTTTTTCACCATACCTTGTAGCTCTTTGACCTGGCTCATCTCCTGGAAAGAGGCTACTGTAGATTGAATGCTTTGCCCTTTAGCCGAGATAATATCCTCAACAATAGAGAACATCTGGGTAACTTCAGTAACCGCTTCGTTCAACATCTCCCCGGCTACAGGTGAGGCCCAGACTGTTTCGATATCACGGTTAGTTAGCTGGGTAATAATTTTTTCGGTAATTGGGGTTTTGCGAGTAATAAGAACAACACCAGTATCAGGATGCTTAACGCTCCGGGAAAGCATCATATTTTTCAATAGATCCGGGTCATTTATGTCATATTCGACACTATCGTTGCGTTCTTTCACTTGAAACTCGCCAATTTAGGTTATAAGTATATGATGTCAGTTTGCCGATCTTTGGGCTAAGAATCAAACACAATCTTGACAATATTAATAATCACCCCTGCTATCTTATAAGAATATCGGCTATTGTTTGGTTATGGTTCAGTTATTTTTTGATCAAGGCACAATAAAAATTATCGGTGCTAAAGAAGACCTTGCTTCAGTAGACCACTATATAATGTGGGACGAGAGGAGTGACTGTTTTCGATCTGAGGCCCGTTATTATGGTCCTATCGTCCTGACATTGCATCGCTTAAAAACCAAATTTGACGATCAGGTAAAAAAATTCACTCCCCAAAGTTTCAATGCTGCAAATGAGTTTTTTCCACGTCCCCATCAGCAAGCATCTATAGATGGCTGGCTTAAAGCCAGGCGTAACGGGGTGGTGGTTTTGCCAACGGGAGCCGGGAAAACCCTGGTGGCAAGGTTGGCAATAGTAAAAACCCAGCGTGATACCCTTATTTTAGTGCCGACCATTAATTTAATGCATCAATGGCACGAGCAGCTAAAAGAGGCTTTTGGGGTTGAAGTTGGACTTTTGGGAGGAGGGGACAGACAACTAGAGGCCATAACCGTAAGCACCTACGACTCTGCATTAATCTATATGGATAGTATTGGTGATAGGTTTGGCCTGCTTATTTGTGATGAGTGTCACCATCTACCTGCAGCCAGCACCAGATTGGCAGCGGTTATGAGTATTGCTCCATTTCGTTTAGGTTTAACCGCTACCCCAGAGCGAACCGATGGTCAGGAGTCTGACCTTTACGATCTTCTTGGTCCTCTGTGTCACCGGGTTGAGATAAACGAACTTGAAGGGCAGTATTTAGCCCCGTATCAACTTGAACACGTACCTGTGACCTTGGACCCCGACGAACGGGAAGCCTACGACAGCGCATACCAGCACTATAAATCTTTTGCCAGAAGCAGCGGTATAAATTTTGGCCGTAAAGAGGGATGGTCACAGTTTATAATGCTCTGCGCCCGCTCTAAAGAGGGCAGAGCAGCCTATGCTGCCTACCGTATGCAAAAAAAACTGGCCAGAGCTTCACGGGCCAAACTGCGGCAGGTGTGGGGAATACTCAGACGACATAAAGGGGAGAGGGTTATTCTTTTTACCGATGATAATGCAACCGCTTATGCCATTGGTGAAACTTTTTTTCTCCCGGTTATCACCCATAAAACCAAAGGCTCTGAGCGAAAAGAAATTCTAATCGCTTTTCGTGATGGAACTCTTCCATATTTGGTAAATTCCAGGGTATTAAACGAGGGTGTGGATGTGCCTGACGTATCCGTAGGAATTATTGTCTCCGGTAGTGGCTCGGTGCGAGAACATGTGCAGCGTTTAGGGCGGATATTACGCCCAAAAGAGGGAAAACAAGCGGTATTATATGAGCTGGTAAGCGAAGATACCGCAGAGCAGTTTACCTCGGAACGTCGTCGCCAACACACAGCATATCAAAGGCAAGGGACTTTAGAAAGCTATGCTGACTAAAGATTTAATACGTTTTAACCGCAACCGCCAATCACGCATATTTCCGCGGTTTTTAAATGTTGATGATAAAATTACCCTAAATTTGGTTGAAGAGCTTGCAACTCTTTATCAGACAGGTGTTGGTCAGAGTCGGGAAGATTTAGCAGAGCTGGCCCTGCCAATTATAAATGCCCACAGATCTCCATTAATAGCCAAGGGTATAAACAAACTGCTTTTGGACCGCTGTCAATTTCGCGAGCCCGATAAAGATGTGGCTCCATTTCGTGCCAAGGTGTTTGCAACCGCTGCTAAACTACTAACAAGCAACGACCCTAAAATGGATAGTCTCAGCCATTTTCGCCAAGTGGTAGGGCAGCAACATGGAGAGGATGCCGACGAACTAGCGGCAGCACTTCATGGTGATCTACCCATTCGTCAACCTTTGCAATCTTTTGAGACAGTGCTACCTGTAAAGTTGGTCCACCGTTATAATTTAGCCCAAGCTCAGGGGTTGTTGTTTAACTCATCTAGAATGAGTATTACATTTAAAGAGCCGGATGTTGGTAAGAGGAGGTTTTTCTTTCGTTATCTAAGATTTTTTCGTCTTCTTGCCAGGGTCTATAAAGAGAGTGGAGATCAATATCGTCTGGAGTTGGATGGCCCTTTGAGTCTGTTTGATCAAACCCGCAAATATGGCCTGCGTATGGCAAACTTTCTGCCTGTCGTGGTGTTGTTAACAGAGTGGTCCCTTACCGCCACAATCAAGCCAGAGGAGCGTTCCGGTACTCTACAGTTGGATCATAACGACGGGCTTATCTCCCACTACCGTTTGACCACAGCTTATGTACCAGATGAGTTTAAAATATTTGCCCAGCAGTTCAAGATGGAGGTTGAAGGGTGGAAAATACAAAATATCTCCCCACTTTTGGACCTTGGCAAGCAAGAATTAGCAATACCAGACTTCTCTTTCCGCCACAAATCGGGCCAGATCGTCCATTTAGAGCTGTTTCATCGTTGGCACAAAGGGGCGATGGTAAGACGCATTAAACATATGGATGGTTTGCAGAAAAAAATTCCCTTGGTTATTGGTGCCGATCTTTTTTTAAAGAAAGATCCCCCCACGTTAAAACAGCTAGAGCAATCTCCATGGTTTAAAAACCACGGCCTTATCTTTAACGCCTTCCCCCCAGTAAAACGGGTTGTTAAGGTGTTGGAAAGTTTTCTTTTAACCTAAAAAATTGCATTAACTTTTTTCTCTCTTTCAAAAAAAAGGGCACTCTTAAAAAGAGTGCCCAATTGGTGTTCAGATATGTAATATTTACACCATTAAGGTAAAAACTTGGACCTTGTGGGGCATAAATTATTTTTCTTCATCAGCAAAATGTTGTTTCATCTTAGATGTAGTTGTTAATAAAAATTGTAAAGCTTGTTGGGTTTCCGGTTTGCTCAACATGGAGACAGTTGAAAAAACTCCGCCACCAGAGGGTGGGTTGTTTTTAGTTTCATCAACGGCTTCTTGTAGGGCATTAAACGCGGTACCAACCATGGTGGCCATCTCTTCGTTACCTAAGTTGCTAACCATGTGTTCAGCAAAACCCAGAAGACGATTGATCATAGGATCTGTCATTGCCATACGACCACAATGGATTGCCTCTAAAAGACCAAAAAGAGTCTCAATTGCACCTATACGGTGGAGTTGGGTAAGTCTCTCCAAAGTATAGCTTATGGCTGCACGAGTATCTTCATCGTTGAGTTGGTCGGCAATTTCCAAGGCGTTGCCAACTGTGGTTGCCATGCGCTCTACCATCTGGTCGGAGAGAGCATCAGTAGCAGCACCTATTACTCGCATAAGATCATCTTGGGGGCTTGCAGCTTCGTTCTTGTCTAATTTCTTCATCTGCATCCTCCCTTTATAGAAGACCCCTGGCAGAGAGCCAATAGAGGCGGTTATATGTCAGTTTCAGCCAGTGAATCATCTGGGATGGTGGTCCAGGATTTGGTGGATTTTCATAGTCGAACCATACATAGGTTCCTTCGTCCATTCCTGTCTCAACAAAACAGAACACCTTGCCGTCATAATAGCGTGACCAACAACCTTCTTGAATCATGGAGGTAATATTTGCTATTACCACCTCTGTTTCAAAGTGCGCTGTGGAGCCAGCTTTGGATATCGGAATGTTGGTGGTGTCACCAATTACAAATATTGAGTCATGCTCGGTATGTAATAGAGATTTCGGATCAGTTGTGGCCCAGCCGCCTTTGCCTAGGTTGGAGTTGTCAACAACATCCATTCCAGAGTGTGGTGGAATAGTGATCAACATGTCATAATCCAAAGTAATGCCTTCCATGGAGGTGATGGTCTTTTTAGCAGGGTCTACAGACTCTGCATTAAAAAAGGTCTCATACTTAATGCCTTTTTTATCCATCTCTGGTTTACACCAGTGGGCGACAGGTTCCAACGCATGGAGACGACCAATGGGGTAGGTGTAGGTAATCTCGGTTTTATCGATCAATCCACGTTTGGTGAGATAATCGTAGAGCATAAATGTTATCTCAAGGGGTGCAACCGGACATTTATGGGGAGCATTGACGTTGATTATTATCTTGCCACCTTTAAATGCTTGCAAGGCAGTACGCATTTTTCTTGCGCCATCCAGATCATAAAACCATAGCGCACCCTCTTCCATACCAGGAATAGTTTGAGGCATGATACGTGAGCCAGTGGCAAGGATAAGATAATCATAATCCAATACCTTACCAGATTCTGTTGTCACTTTTTTGTTTTCAGCATCAATGTGCTTTGCCGGGTCTACGTGATAGGTAATGTAACGATTTAATAGCTTGCGTTGATTTCTAAAAAGATCCTCTTCACCAGCAAGTCCAAAAGGGACAAACAGCAGTGCTGGTTGATAGAGGTGTTGCTCGGATGTTCCCAGCATAGTGATCTGGGCTTTACCATTCCGTAACTCTTTTCCAATGTGACGACATAGACCGTTCGCTACAATAGTGCCAGCCAAACCACCACCGACTACAAGGATTTTTTTGCTCATGTAACATCTCCTTCGTTGTTGAATACGAAGAACACCTACGTTAAAGATTAACTGACCTCTTCAAACTACCCCTAACAAACAATGTGGTTATTTGCCACATTATTTACCAGGAGTAGCCTTATCTGTAAAATCCACCGAGGTACTGATCTCAAGATAAATGTCCTATTAGTGTTGGACGTACAGGTTATTTTGTTTTTTTAACAATAATGCTCCAATAATCATCTATCTTGTCTGTCTTAATATATTCGTGTCCTACTTTGGCAATCCAGGCTGGAATATCTTCGGCAGAGCCTCGATCTCCAGAAAGAATTTCCAACTCTTCACCTACTTCAGCCAGTTTAATACCTGCGATTAGTTCCATAAGGGGGCCTGGACAGAAAGAACCTCGAGCATCAATTGTTTTACGTTCACTCATGTTGTTTTCCTTATCTTATATTCCGGTTAGTAATTGATTACCGGGTTAGCACTGCTGATAAACTAAAAAATAATGAACTAAAGGGTGATGAGTTGCCCTTTTTCAGCATCACTTAAAAAAGAGGTTAAACCTTCCATACCATCAAACAGGTCATCAACTAGATGGTCCATATCCCAGCCATTAACATCCATAACCATGGAGCAAGCGTTCATGGTTAGCTCTCCCAACATTTTTCCTTGTGAAAACAGTTCAAGTGCGTCTGGTACTCCTTTTTCTTGCATAACTTTTGAAATAGGCCCACCTTGATAGCGGGACTCTGGCGTAGTGCGACTTTTCTCAAAGGCAAGGATAGCGTTCATGCTGACAAAAACATGTACCTTGCGGTCAGATACGGCACCAACAGATGCCATCATCGCAGCCATCTGAATTTTTTCATGCTCTCCTGAACAGAGCATGATAAATAGTGGCAAACTTGTCATAACTTGTGATCCCCTTTTGTAGGTTGGTTGTTGTCTTCGGTCTTTACTGCCGAAATTGACCTTTTGCAATCACTGTAAAAGCCATCAAAGCCACCTGTTGAAGTCTCTACTTTTTAAATGTACATTTATAAATATAAGCTTATATAATAAATAGTTATACAGCAAAGTGGCTCTCAATGCCCCGCTCTTATATCACATTTAAAAGTGAAAAGAAACACATCTTAAAATTCAGGTATAAAATAATTTTATCCACACAGGAAGAGGAGGTAACAAACAAATTTATTAAGTCTTGTGTTTTCTCAATACATACTTGATATATTTATAAAGTTGTTATATATGCTAAATAGTTTTAATGCTTATTTGGTCAAATTATGCAGATGAACCGATGACTATATAGGGGTGGGAATCTACCTGGGTTATGGGATGTTGGGGGTGGTCCAGACGCATAGCTGTTAATTTACCACCATAAACAGCACCGGAATCCAGCCCAAAATGGTTGCTGCCTACGTTTAAACCAGCTACTGCCCAATGGCCATAAACTATTTTTTCATCTGTACGCCAAACACGGTATTTGTGCCATGCTTGATAGGGGGACTCTTTGAGCGGCTCGCCATCATCACTTAACAGGCCTTTTACAAGCATATCTTTGTGGGATATTAGCTCTCCCTCTTTAGTGCAATAACGAATTTTGGTCATCACCCCAATGATAAAATGGAGCCATGGGTTTTGATTCTCTGGGTCAGGTTCTTGATAGGCTAATTCATTGTTGCTATGGGCAAAAAATTGTTTAGTTAGCTGCCTATCCGCCAATATTTTTCCCAACATGGCAGAATGGCGCAGAGCATCGGCAACACTACTGTTGGGAACCAAACCAGCATGGACCATGGTAAAGCCGAGCTCTTTATCATGATGTACCAACGGTAAAGAGCATAACCAGATATAAAGCTCATCCAGGTCTGGGATGTTGTTAAAAAATCCCATAAATGATTTGAACTCATCAGTGGCATTGCCACTAAGACCTGTTATGGCCCGCATTTCATGGTTACCCAACACCACAACTGCACTGTCACCAAGATCCCGAATAAACCTTAAGCACCTCAAAGAGTCTGGTCCACGGCTAATTAGATCGCCAACAAACCACAGCTTATCATGTTTGGGATTAAAGGCTATTTTTGCTAACAGATTTTGTAATTCAGCAAAGCAGCCGTGGAGGTCGCCTATTGCATATATAGCCATAACTTTGAATTATTTTGTCCATTGGCTGTAGGGATGTTTGATTAAATTGGAATTGAAATAGCGGTCATCGGCAGATACATCTTCACCCACCCAGTCGGGTTTTGTAAAAGTTTGCTCGGCTGCATTTAGCTCTACCTCTGCAACAAAAAGCCCCTTGTTCTCTCCTTCAAATTCATCTACTTCCCAAATGTTTTCCCCATGATTGATAACATAGCGAGTTTTCTCTATTATGGGTTTTTCACATAAATTATTTAATAGAGCCTCTGCATCTGTCATGGGTATTTCATACTCATATTCGGCTCGGGTTATACCTTTGTTGGCCCCTTTAATGGTTAAAGTGGCTTTTTCTCCGGCAATCCGCACCCTTACCACACGCTCTTTTACTGTTGATAAAAAACCCTGTCGGTAAACAGTGCCAACTCCTAATCCGCGCCAGCTATCATTTTTTAATAAAAATTTACGCTCAATCTCAGTAGCCAAACCAACTCTCCTTATCTTATCAATTCTTTCGAAATTCAACTCTAACTATCAATCATTCAGATTAAAAATGCACCATAAAAAAAGCACCGGAACAATAAAATTACCGATGCTTTTTTTATTTATTTGGTTAACTAACCTGATTAAATTTTTAATGTTTCAGATCTAGTTCCCGCTTAAATATGGCCTTATGAATATCACCCAAGCTGACAATACCAACAAGTTTATTGCCAGGACCAACTACCGGTATACGGCGAAACTTATGAAGAGCCATTTGTGACGCAGCTTTCATCAAAGGATCATCTGGTGATACGGAAAAAGCCTTAGGGGTCATAAGATCGCCAACGGTTTTAGATAGTATCTCTTTGTAAGAGAGCTCCATTCCTTCAAAATCTCTGCCACGGATGGGATCGAGGAGAAATTCTGAATAGCTGGGTAACAAAGAGTTGAGAATATCTTTTTCTGAAACAACGCCCACCAATACATTGTCAGCATCAACAACCGGAAGACCGCTAATTTTATTGGTGCAGATGGTGCCAGCAATGCTACGGACTGAATCTTCAGCACGAGCGGTAAGAACATTTGAGATCATTACGTCTTGAACCAACATGGTATAAACCCCTTTATAAAGTTAGTGTTATAAAAAATTCTGATAACCGATAATATAGACTTATAGCCATAAAACCATTTTTGCCACTAAAAGTCTAGTAAATTACGAAAACATTTCGCAATCGCGCTCTTTGACTAATCTCTTCATAACCACGGCATTCTCTGGAGTTGTTGAAGATTTATAATAATTTTTTCTTATATGAAGAATTTCAAAGCCTATTTTTTTATACAGATTTATTGCAATTTCGTTAGATGCTCGGACCTCTAACAGTACAGTTTTATCAAGATTTAATGCAGCTTTACGAATTACATCTTCAACCAAACGTTTTCCATAACCCTGCCTACGTATATTGCTGTCTACCCCAACTGTCAACAAATGCCACTCATCAACCTGGAGCCGTGATACTCCATAACCACAAACATCTCCATATTCATTTACTAGCACCCGGTTAAAAGATTGCAACTCCAACTCTTCAATAAACATCGATTTTGACCATGGGTTTTGAGCAATTTTTTTATCAAGATCAACAACTTTATCCAGATGTTTTCTCCCCATATATTCTAAATTAATTCTCACTGCAAAAGTACTCTTTTTTAGCAACAGCATCTGGGCGACGCAGATATAATGGTTGTAAATTAGCCGGGTTGTCACCCCCATGTTCAGTAAATTTCTGCAAGCCAAGTTTTCCTAAAAGAAATGGGTCCGGCTGCCAAGCTTCTTTTGAAGCAGGAATATATTTATTGCCAAGTGCAGCAATAAATAGATCGTTATACGGACCCAAACCTGTGCCGTTCATATAGATAGGTTGATTGTTTAACTCAGGATTACTGCCCAAATCTTGGGCTATGGTAACTGGGTTGGCTATGAATGGTTCGTTAACACTCTTGAGAAAACCACCGTTAGTAAGTTGGTAGAGAGCAAAAAAAACCTCTTTGCGTCGCGCATCAAGTATTGAGGCTACATAGTCACCACCTTTTTTACCCCCACTGCCTGCTGCTACTACATCTAAGGTAGATATACCAACAACACTAACACCTTGTCCCAAAGCCAGACCTTTTGCCAAGCCTAAAGCTATTCGCAAGCCAGTGAAAGATCCTGGCCCCACTGTAACTGCTAGCAAATTAATATCCCCCATTACCATCTGGGCTTTTTGCAGTAAGCTGGTGATAGCTTGGGGAAGGGAGACTACATGCCCCGTGGGATTTAACAGTAGGGAACTTGCGATAGGGGTTTCACTATCTAGCAGAGCAACTGAACCTTGCTGTCCAACTGTATCCATTGCCAAAATTCGCATTGTGAATCCAATAATTCCTTTAACTTTGAACC
>JADFYX010000099.1 GCA_015232795.1 Magnetococcales bacterium | reverse complement strand
TTACAGGTGAGGTTACAAAACCGGGAAGCTACACCTATATTCCAGGTTTAACGGTGCGTAAAGCCATATCTTTGGCAGGAGGTTTTACCAGACGCGCTTCAATGAAAAGAATTTATCGCAACAACGATAGCGATCATAGAGACAGGCAAAGCAAAGTTTCACTTAATGATCTCATCAACGCTGGTGATACGATTACGGTCGAAGAGAGCTTTTTTTAAATGGCGGGAAGAGAATCTCCCCAGCGAGATGTAAACGCTGATGATCAACTGTTTGATATGGAAGATGTTGATCTATCACGTATAGTCTATATCATTCGTAGTCAGATATGGGGCATCCTTGCCCTCTCTTTCACAGTGGGCATTTTGGTTCTACTGCTCATCATGCCCATGAAATATTATTATATCTCATCGGCTACTATCAAACTTGAAACCCAAGGCTCCAAACTACTCTCTATCGATGAAGTTTATGGTGTCAACTCAAGTAACGTAGAAAACTATCAGACCCAAATCGGCATTTTAGGAACCAGAAAATTGGCAGAAGATGTCATAGAACGCCTAAATTTGGTCAACCATCCTGAGTTCAGAGCCACTAACAACAGCTCCTCTTTTAACATAAAACACCTTTTTCCCAAGATAATAAAAGATCTGCTAACAAAACCACAACCTGTAAACAAAAACAACTCTCTAGTATCAGCCAAGGAGTCTGCCAGGGTTTTTGGAATTTTCAACAAAGCAATAAAAATTAGAAAAGTAAAACAGAGCCAACTTGTCCACATAACCGCTGAATTTCACGATGCAAAACTTGCAGCCCGCGTAGTTAACGCCATGGCGGAGATCTACATACTAAACGATCAAAAAGCCCGTTTGGCAATGACCCAACAGGCAACAGGATGGTTAACAGAAAGGTTGGAAGAGTTAAAAAAGAAACTCTCAGAATCTGAAGAGATACTCCAGAGATACCGAGATACAAACAAACTGGTAAATGTAAAAGGTGTGACGAGTATATCTGCCAAAAAGATGGACCAGGCAGCATCCAACCTTATTAACGCCCAGCGTACATTAGAGGAGACCCGTAGCATAAACGACATGGTGGCAAGAAATAGATCCATATCTTCTTATCTGTCGGAACCAGCAGTGCTTAAACATCCTTTGATTCAAAGAACGCGGGGCTTAAAAACTGAGCTTGAGAGCAAAATCTCAACCCTTAAAAAACGTTATGGCCGCAAACACCCAAAAATGATCTCTGCAAATACAGAGCTGGAAGCGGTAAAGCAGAGCCTTAAAAGACAGGTACAATCAATCATTGACGGCATTAAAAAAGAGTATGATGTTGCCAACGCCACAGCTAAAGCTATGCAGTATCGTTACCAAGCAGTTAAAGATGAGTTGACCAATATCAACCGTAAAGAGCACACGTTAAAAACCCTTGAGAGAGAAGTTGAGACCAACCGTAATCTTTACAATATGTTTCTTACCCGCTACAAAGAGACCGATGTTACCTCTGACATGCAGTCGGTCAACGCCCGTATTGTTGATCATGGTGTTGTTAATACAGTTCCATCACGGCCCAGAAAAAAACTAATTGTAATGCTCGCTATGATCCTGGCTGCTATTGCAGGAATTTTTATCGCCTTCTTGCAAGATTATCTGGACGATACAATTAAAGATCCCGGTAAACTGGAAAAAAATCTTGCTCTGCCACTATTGGGTATGCTGCCACTTTTACAACCGCGCAAACTGGCTAAACTTGCTACCAAACCAGAGAGATATCTCTCTAAAGATAGCCAATCAATTTTTGCTGAAGCGATACGAAAAGTCCGCACAAATATTCTGCTGTTTGGTGATGACGATCCCGGAAAAATAATCGTTGTCACCTCCTCTGTTCCAGGAGAGGGAAAAACCACATTTTCTTCTAATCTGGCAATTGCCCTATCCATGAACACCAATGAAAAAGTTTTACTCATTGATGCCGATATGCGACGACCATCATTGGACAAGGTATTTGAGATTAACAAAGAGGTTTATGCGGGTCTATCAAGCCTGCTTGTCGGTTATGCCGATATAGAACACGATCATGTATTTTTTCATGATCAGGATTCGCGCATTCAAGTACTCTATTCTGGGGTTATTCCACCCAACCCACTTGAGCTATTGGCATCAGACTCCTTTACAACCATCATTACATCTTTAACAAAAAAGTTTGATCGCATTGTTATTGATACTGCCCCTGTACAAGCTGTGAGTGATGCCATTATGATTAGCTCGCAACTCTCCTCAACTCTTGTTATGCTCTGCAACATGGAGAAAACTCCATTGCCAATTATCAAGGATTGTGTTGGGCAGCTAAAGGTTGCCAATGTCAACCTGCTAGGCATTGTTCTTAATCGCTTTTCTAGTATTAACAGGAAGGGCGGTTATGGATATAAATATGGCTATAGTGCATACGGTGGCTATAATTATACAGATAAGAGTAAAATGATCGAGTAGAAGATAATCTATGAATAGTGTAGATAACACCTTCTCAAGACACAGAGCAAGTGCTCCTGCCCCCATCTTTTATGCATTTATGCTGCTGCTGGCTTGGGTTCCCCTACCCATGGCCAGCAATAGAGCTTGGGCATGGTCAATAATGGAGGGTTATATCTTCATTATGGCTGTGGTCTGGCTTATACTGTTTAGCATTGGTAGAGCTGAGTTAACAAAAGCCTTTGTAGTTGCAAAACCGATACTTTATTTACTGCTATTGTGGTTGCTTTTCGTACTGTTGCAATTTATTCCACTCCCCATAAATTTTATAAAGTTCATCTCTCCACAAGCGGCTGCATTGTTCAGTGCTGTTTCTGGTATCAACCCCGATAATATCACCATCAGTGTCGATCCTCACGCTACCAAAATAGCATGGATAAAAAGTGTAGCTTACGTCCTTTTTTTTATCTTTACCTTACTGCTTATCGACACCAGAAAGCGGGTTAAAATTCTTGTCTTTGTTATCATATTTTCTGGTTTTGCCCAAGCGTTATACGGTAGTATTATGACCCTATCGGGCTTAGAGTATGGTTTTTTTGTTAAAAAGCTCTACTCTCTTAACGTGGCATCAGGAACTTTTATCAACCGCAACCATTTTGCCAATTTTATCATTATGAGCTTGGCTGTAGGAGTGGGATGGATGATATCCAAAACCGACCCCAGCGCAGGAGAACAGAACAGAAAACAGCAATTTCTTGCGATAACACAGTGGATATTAAGTGGCAAAATAAGCATGCGACTGGTATTGGTGGCAATTGTTGTGGGTTTGGTTCTCACCCGTTCCAGAATGGGCAATATATCATTTTTTTTCAGCCTTATTTCAACAGGAATATTGATGTGGCATTTTTCCAAACAGAGCAAGCTCAAGCTCCTTGCTCTGTTTGTTAGCATGATTATTGTAGATATTTATGTAATGGGTGCCTGGTTTGGTATCGATCAGGTTGTTGATCGTATTCAACAGACCAGTATTACAACAGAGATGCGACCTCACCTTTTTGAAAATAGTGTAAAGCTTTGGAGTGACTATCTGTGGGTAGGTAGTGGTTTGGAAACATTCTACAGCACGTTTCCTGCCTATAAAGGTGCTGGTATGCCCGGTTTTTTTGACCATGTTCATAACGACTATCTCGAACTTCTAACAGAGGTTGGTATTGTCGGTTTTTGCTTAATTGTTCCTGTGGTTGTTTTGTCGTTTTGGGTAGGCATGGATGCAATGCGTAACAATACAAGCCGGGTTATGCGAGGCATCGCCTTTGCCAGCGTAATGACAATAATAGCCCAAATGATGCACGCATCAGTAGATTTTAGCCTAAGAATTCCTGCCAATGCTGCCTATATGATGGTGATAATGGCAATGTCTTGGATTGCAACTGCTGGTGTGAAAAATTAAGCATAATATGAGTAAGTTTTTTACCACTATCCGTGAAAAAATCGGTTCTGCCAGCAGCCTACGCAGACAGCTTCTTTATGGTGGTATAGGTAATGGTCTGATTCAGGCAGGAAACAGGCTTGTGGGCCTGTTTTTTGCTGTAGTTTTGGCAAGAACCATCGGAACTGAAGGCTATGGAACTTACGCCTATGCCATGGCTATATTAACCCTATTAATGATCCCAGGAGAGTTTGGCACACCAAATTTATTAGTTCGCGAGATAGCAGCAGGCGAAGCCCGTCAAGAGTGGTCGAATATTCGAGGTATTATTATCAGGTTTTTGCAAATTGTCTTTGCTGTTTCAATTTTTTTAGCAACCATAGCTGCTACGCTCATCTTTGTATTTGGATCAAACTTACCAGAAACACTGCGTAACACCCTGTTTTTGATGCTTATCTTGCTACCGATTATGACATTAAGCCAAACCATGTTGTCAGCTATGCGAGGCTTTCAGCATGTGGTAAAAAGTCAAGCAGTGGGCCTGCTTTTGCGACCACTGTTGGTTTTAATTGTGGTGGCCCTTTTATTTGCCTTGATCCCAGATATGCGATCACCCCAACAGGTGATGATAATTCAGATTTTTATTGGAATTTTACTTGGCGGCTATACCATTTATCTACTGTATCGTTATATGCCTCCCCCTATCAGAACAGTAGCAGCTACCTATAAAACCCGGCAATGGATAGGCAGTGCTATACCATTTATTCTCTTATCCAGCGCATTTATAATTAACAGCCAAGCAGATATTCTCATGCTTGGCATGTTCCAACCTGTTGAAGATGTTGGTATGTATCGGGTTGCCACCCAAGGAGCAAGTTTGGTAGCTTTCGGACTCCATGCGGTCAATAGTGTAGTAGCACCCCAATTTGCCAAAATGTATGCAAAAAATGAGATTGCAAGACTACAACGTCTGGTAACAACAAGTGCGCGTATTGTACTGTTAATTGCAACTCCATTCGCCCTTGTTTTTATTTTTGCCGGAGAGCCACTTATATCCCTGATATTCGGAGCAGAATTTGCTCCAGCCTATGCCCCGTTAAAAGTACTTACATACGGCCAACTTTTTAATACTGCCATGGGTTCTGTGGGATTTCTCTTAACAATGAGTGGTCATGAGAAAATTGCTCTAAAAACCATGTTGATAACAGCCACGTTGAATGTAATACTAAACTTTATTTTTATTCCACTTTATGGAACCACTGGTGCAGCCATTGCAACGACCATTACATTAATATTCTGGAACATCATTCTCTATTTTGAAGTAAAAAATAGAATTGGCATACTATCTACAGCATTTTCATTTTTAAAAAGTGAGGCTACTAGATGAACAAGCCCAATTTTTTTATCATTGGCGCACCAAAATGTGGCACAACATCCATGGCTGCATGGCTCACTGCACACCCGCAAATATATATGTCACCCATTAAAGAACCCCACTATTTTAACATGGACCACAAACATGGAGAGATAAAAACACTTAGCAGTTATAATGCACAATTTGCAGATGCTAACGGGCAAGAAAAAGCTATTGGCGAAGCATCAGTGTGGTATCTTACCTCCAAGGTAGCAGTAGCCAATATTCTTAAATTTAACCCCGATGCTAAATTTATCGTCATGCTGCGTAATCCCATTGAGATGGTAACATCACTCCACGATCAGATGCTGTTTAGCCAGTATGAACATATTGAAGATTTTACCCAGGCTTGGCAACTGCAAGAAGAGAGAAAAAACGGCAAAGCTATCCCAGCAAGTTGTGTTGAGCCCCAGTTTATTATCTATGGCGATCGTTGCAAACTTGGTGAGCAGTTACAACGACTCTACGCACAGGTTCCTCATAAGCAGGTGCATGTTATTACCATGGACCAACTTAAAAAAGATCCGCAAAAAGAGTATAAAAAGACATTGGAATTTTTAAATGTTCCTGATGATGGGCGCATAGATTTTGCAGTGCATAATTTAGCCAAAGCCCGACGTTCCCTGCCTTTAAGAAAGGCGGTGGAGTGGTTGGGCAGATTAAAAATTGCTCTGGGTATCACCGGGGGTTTAGGGATATTAAACGCCATAGAAAAAAACAACCAAAAAACAAGAAAACGGCCCCCTCTTCCCCCCCAAACCAAACTGATATTGCAAGACCATTTTCGCGATGACATTCATCTTTTGGAAAAATTATTAGAGAGAGATTTTTCTCATTGGCTCAAGCCCTAACTTTACCAACAACAGATATTTAGCCTAGACCCCAAGGAGCTGTTTTGCCTAAAAAAAACCTGCTTTTTT
Organism: Magnetococcales bacterium; assembly: GCA_015232795.1. Taxonomy (GTDB): domain Bacteria; phylum Pseudomonadota; class Magnetococcia; order Magnetococcales; family JADFYX01. Next base: position 2,047 of record JADFYX010000099.1, on the reverse strand, counting down.
TTATTCAATCGTTAGCTTCCGGTGGTGCCGAGCGGGTCACAGCTAACATGGCAAACTATTGGGCAAAAAATGGTTGGTCAGTTACGGTTGTGACTATGACTGGCACAGATTTAGACTTTTATGAACTACACCCCACCATTAAACGTATCCCCCTAAATCTTGCAGGCAGTAGCAGCAATCAAATACTTGGATTGCTAAATAATATAAAAAGAATTTTTGCCTTAAGAGCTCTGTTAAAAGAGGTAAAACCAGAAGTTGCTATAGCCATGATGAGCACCGCCAGTGTGGTAATGGCATTTGCCAGTTGGGGAGTGCCAAATATAGCTGCTATAGGTACAGAGCGAACCCACCCACCAAGACTACCTTTAAGCCCTATTTGGGAAAAATTACGAAGCTTTAGCTATGGCAAGCTTAAAGCTGTTGTTGCCTTAACCAGTGAATCTGCTACCTGGTTGGAGAATAACACTAATGCTCCATTTATAGCAATTATCCCCAATGCTGTAATATGGCCTTTAACACTGCATCAACCCATTATCGACCCTGAAACACTCATAGCATCTGACAAAAAAATTATTTTGGCTGTTGGCAGGTTGGACCAACATAAAGGGTTTGCTACCTTAATAGATATATTTGCAAAAATTGCCCCCAAACACCCAGATTGGCTATTAGTCATCCTTGGCGAAGGTTTTAAACGTGGTGATTTTGAACAACAAGTACAATCCCATGGAGCCCAAAAACAGATACTATTACCAGGGGTTATGGGCAACATTTCCCAATGGTATCTAAGAGCCAATATTTATATATTATCTTCAGACTATGAAGGATTTCCCAACACGCTGGTAGAGGCTATGGCCCATGGTCTGGCACCAATTAGTTTTGATTGCGAAACCGGACCAAGGGATATCATACGCAACAACAGTGATGGTATACTTATCCCTCCAGGAGACAAACAAGCATTACAAGAGGCTGTTGAAAAATTAATTGAAAACCATATTCTGCGCCAACAATATGGCAAACAGGCTATGGATGTAAGAGAACGGTTTGCCGTAGAAAAAATTGCCGAAAAATGGGAGAGTCTGTTTACTAAGCTAACGGGTTTCTAGCCTCGCTTTCTCTCTTGGACTATGGCATCTAACTGCTTTTTAAACTCTGGGTTGGTGGCAACCACATGGGTAAAATCTTTTTTGCCTAATATATATAGGTCACAGTAGGTGTTAGCCCTGACTGTCGCCATACGTTTACCATGTTCCAACAGAGCCAATTCACCAAAAAAAGAGCCTGTGCGTAGTTTGGCAATTGATTGTCCATCCGCGGTGAGAACCTCCACTGTACCGTGGCTCAAGAAATACATCTCTTCTCCAACCTCCCCGGCTTTAATAATAATTTCCCCCGGACTGACTATACGTGAGGCGAGTAATTGAGCTATTTCCACCAGATGCTCTTGGGAGACATGGGAAAATATTGGCACATTACGCAGCATATAGACCTTAACATAGATGGTGGTATTTTTTTGCAACTCAAAAGGCAGATCGTCAACAACCCCAGAGAGTTGCACCTCTTTTTCAAAAAGATAGTGTTGATAAAAGCTGAAAATATCTCGTTGCAGATCTTTTGGAATCTGATACTGCTGTAAAAATTTAGCAAGATTGACAACTTTTTCCCGCTGTGAAGTCTCGGTGGCTTTGGATTGGGACATGACAGAAGAGATGTTGCCGATGACCAGACCGTACATACCAACACCTACCAACATAATAAGAATGGTGTAAAGGCGACCTATATTTGAATCTGGGGTAATATCACCATAACCAACTGTAGTCAACGTTGTTATAGCCCAGTAGAGACCATAAATATAATCGGTTAACGGCTCGCCAATTAATTTTGTCTCACTGATCATAATCCAGCCGCAAGCAATTACATTCAGTCCGGTAAGAACCCAAAACAGCATCAGGGCGACTTTTATATTTGATTTGGCATCCAAAACCACATCAGAAACCAAGGATGTATTGCCGTAGGCACCGATACTTGAGACAACATCAGTAATTCTAAA
>JADFYX010000098.1 GCA_015232795.1 Magnetococcales bacterium | reverse complement strand
TAAAAAAAATTTCTCTCATGCATTTCCAAAAGATTATTGTCTCTTGACATGAGTTAAATTTGTGATGTAGCTTGATAGAATCTATGAAAGTCGCAATAAATTACATTAATGGTGTGTTGTTTTAAAAAGACATCTTTTCTTAAACTTATAAAATAGATTTAAAGCAATGCTAAAGTACCGATTTTTAAGAAATAGTTTTATTGCGTCAATATTAATAGCAATCATCCTTCCCCTCTATTCGATGTATGTTACAATTCCCGGTTTTACCACAATTTTAACTAACAATACCGAAGAAGATGCCGTCCGAGTGGCCTCCCATCTTGTTGGCAATATGCGTGAAAATTCTGTCATTACCACCAATAAGCAAACAGTCTCCGATAATTTTAAAGAAGAGGTTAGAATCCTTGCCAACGATTTTAACGTCTTTAAATACCGTCTTTTCTCCCCAAGTGGTGAGATCATATTTTCATCAGTCGTCAGCGAAATCGGCAATCAAAATGACAACCAATATTTCCATAATCTTGTCGCCAAAGGAGAGGTATTTACCAAAACAGTAAGTAAAAACAATCCATCTATGGAGGGGGAAAATTTAAAGATAGATGTTGTGGAAACCTATGTACCAATTATGAATGGTGAGCAATTTTTGGGTGCCTTTGAGATATATTTTGATATTACAGCTCGCAAAAAACTGTTAGACAAGGCAATAGCTCACTCATCAACTGTGCTTATTTCCATTGGTATATCACTGTTACTGTTGGTGTTTTTTGTTCGCAAGACTATTATAAAACCAATTTCCCACATATCTCATGCCATGAGAAACTTTGCAAACGGCAATCAGGAACCCCCTGTTCCAGTAACAGGCCATGATGAACTTAGTGATATGGCACGTATTTTTAACCAGATGTGTAATGATCTCAGCAATACCCATAAGGGCTTGCAAAGTGAAAAGAACAAACTAACAACCATACTCCAAGGTGCCAGAGAGGGAATTGTTGCTACCAACGAACAAGGAGAGGTGGTTTTAGTTAATCCTGCAGCACGTAATCTTCTTGGAAAAAGTGAAGAACAGATTATTAATGAAGGCTTTCTCGCCCTCTTTGATGACAAGGATTTTCTATCGTCATTTTTAAGCAAATCTGGTGTAGACATGCCTGAGATTCTTGTTTACAACAACCATGTTCTTAGCATTTATGCCTCTACAATACATGATCATGATCAAAAGATATTAGGCTCTGCCACCTTGATTCGTGATGTAACAGAAGAAAAAAAACTAGAAGAGAAACTACGCAATCTTTCACATATGGATGGACTGACAAAACTCTTTAACAGACGGCGTATGGATGAGTTACTCAATGATGAGTTTGCCCGCGCAAAACGTTATAGACTTGAGTTTGGCTTTCTCTTTTTTGATGTTGACCATTTCAAGACGTTTAACGATAAATATGGTCATGATCAAGGAGACCGGGTGTTACAGGCTATAGCCAAGACCATGAATGAACATTTCCGCAATGTGGACTTCTGTTGTCGCTATGGTGGTGAGGAATTTTGTGTGATTATGCCAAACACAGTCGCCCCTGGCATAGGTGAAGCTGCGGAGAGGTTCCGGCAAAAGATAGAGGATATGAGGGTAGATGGACTACAGGTGACAGTTAGTATTGGTATTGTTATCTACCCCCATTCAGGTCAATTAGATGATGTAGATAGCGTTATACAAGCAGCAGACATGGCTATGTATCAGGCTAAAAAAGGTGGCAGAAACCAAGTCTGCATTGCTGATATTAAGTGATTATTCTGTGCAACATTTCTCCTTATCATCTTTAAACGAGACAACCTTCCAACCTTCTTTCTTTTTTTGCAGGGTCACATATTGCCGATGTAAGGTTGGTGGCTTAAACATCCCCTCCTCTGTGTCAACTTGCACAACCTGTACAGCATGTAACCACACCTCGCCACCATCTTGGCTAGGGTTTTCACTCACAATCATAAACAGTGGCTCTTGAATTGGCAGCAATTTCTCACCAGAGCGCACTAATTCCTCTTTACGATCGACAACTATACTGGCATCTCCATAGGACAACGATCTAGCCTCAGCAAACCGTCCTGACATGAAAGCATTGGCAAACTTTTGATAAATTTTTACCGCTGCACTATGTTCAACATCATTATCCGCATATAGATTACCAGATAAAAAACTGCTCCATATCAAAAGCAAAAAAAATGAAATAAACAGTTTAAACTTCATATATTTACATCCTTAACTTAGGTATATATCTCTATATTAAAACAGTCATTCTTTAAAGTCAGAAATCAACCCATGGCACGAAGGATATTAAACTGAACCTTTAGATTAAAATTGACCGTTAAAAAACAATTCTACAAGGCAACTTTTGTGCACTGCAACGTAATTTTACTCATTAAAATTATGATTTTTTTAGTTTTTTTCCAAGAAGATTTTTTATAGTCAAACATATACATTACAAATGGTTACAGGCAATGCCAGCAATATATCAGCACCATGGTATGTCGCTTTACCATTGACATTCAAGCAAATATTAATTAGCTAGAGGGGTCTTATTTAACAGTGTCGATATTGAACAGTCTCGCAATTCTTGTGAAAAATGATGCCCGAGGGTAGCTAAAATAACAGACACGTATTATTAAATTAGCTTAAGAACCGATCCTATCTATTGGAGTAAAAACATGTCAGACCAGAATACGCCAGATATCATTTACACCAAAGTTGATGAAGCACCACAACTTGCTAGTGGGTCTCTTCTCCCTATTATTCAACACTTTTCTAAAGCAGCGGGAGTATCTGTTGGTACAAAAGATATTTCGTTAGCAGGAAGAATTCTTGCTGTTTTTCCAGAAAAGCTAACTGCTGCCCAACACCATCCAGATGATCTAGCAGAACTGGGTGAATTGGTAAAAACACCCAAGGCCAACGTAATTAAGCTGCCAAATGTCAGTGCTTCCATTCCTCAGCTACAAGCAGCAATCAAAGAGCTGCAAGAGCATGGTTACGATATTCCCAACTATCCTGAAGATCCGCAAAACGATGCCCAGAGAGATGCCAAGGCTCGTTATGATGGGGTTAAAGGTAGCGCGGTTAACCCAGTTTTACGTGAGGGTAACTCTGATCGTAGACCACCTCCAGCAGTTAAAGCATTTGCTCGTAAAAATCCACACAGAATGGGCAAATGGGCTTCAGATTCAAAAACCCATGTAGCTACCATGACTAGTGGTGACTTTGCCTCCACAGAAAAATCCATAACTGTTCCCGCCTCTTCTGCTGGTGATGCAAAAATTGAATTTGTCGCAGGCGATGGTTCCGTTACAGTTTTAAAAGAGAAAGCCCCTATCATCGAGAAAGAGATTATTGATGGCTCTTTTATGAACGTTAAAGCTTTAAGAGCATTTTATGAAAAGGAAATTGCTGATACCAAAGAACAGGGCATTCTTTTTTCACTGCATATGAAAGCAACAATGATGAAGGTCTCCGACCCAGTCATTTTTGGTCATTGTGTATCGGTTTTCTTTAAAGATGTTTATGAAAAACATGCTGATCTGTTTGCCAAACTAGGCATCAACCCAGACAATGGTGTGGGTGATATAACTACCAAAATCAAATCTCTGCCAGCAGACCAGATTGCTGAAATTGAAGCTGATTTACAGGCATGTATGGCGAGTCAACCAGATCTTTATATGGTTAATTCCGACAAAGGCATCACCAACCTGCACGTACCAAGTGACGTTATTATCGATGCCTCAATGCCAGTTGTTATTCGTGGCGGTGGTAAAGGTTGGGGTCCAGATGGTAAAGAGGCCGATACAAAAGCGGTTATTCCTGACCATAGCTATTCTGGAGTTTATGCCGAGTGTGTTAAATTTTGTAAAGAGAACGGCGCATTTGATCCCGTAACCATGGGCAGCATTCCCAATGTAGGCCTGATGGCTAAAAAAGCAGAAGAGTATGGTTCACACCCACAAACTTTCCTGGCCCCAGGTGATGGTGTTATTCGGGTTGTTGATGCAGCAGGCACAACACTCTTGGAGCATAACGTCGAAAAGGGCGATATCTGGCGTATGTGTCAAACCAAAGATGAGCCTATTCAAGACTGGGTAAAATTGGCAGTTAATCGCTCCAGAGCCAGTGGTTCACCAGCTATTTTCTGGTTGAGCGACGAGCGTGCCCATGATATTCAATTAATTGAAAAAGTTAAAAAATATCTAAAAGATCACGATACCAGTGGCTTGGATATTCAAATCATGTCCCCAGTAGAAGCCACCAAAGCCTCTTTGGTACGTCTAAAAGCAGGTCAAGAGACCATCTCCGTTACTGGCAACGTGCTACGTGATTATCTAACCGACCTTTTCCCAATTTTAGAAGTTGGTACCAGTGCCAAGATGCTCTCAATTGTACCACTGATGAAAGGTGGTGGTCTGTTTGAGACAGGTGCTGGAGGCTCTGCTCCTAAACATGTTCAGCAGTTGGTTGAAGAGGGTCATCTACGTTGGGACTCTCTGGGTGAGTTTGCAGCCTTTGCTGTCTCTCTGGAGCATCTAAGCAATGTAACAAACAACCCCAAGGCAGCAGTTCTTGGCAAAGCTCTTGATGAAGCTACCACAAAACTGTTGGTTAACAATCAATCTCCAAGCCGTAAGGTAAACGAGATCGACAACCGTGGCAGCCATTTCTACCTAGCAAAATATTGGGCAGAAGCTCTCGCAGCCCAAGATGAAGACAGTGAAATAAAAGCCCACTTTGCACCTTTGGCTCAAAAACTTGCCGACAATGAAGATGCAATTGTAGCCGAACTACTAGCAGCCCAAGGCAGCCCAGTAGATATTGGTGGCTATTATGATGCCGACCCTGCAAAAGTAGAAAAAGTCATGCGTCCAAGTGCAACTCTTAACGCTATTATTGGCTAACAACCAGCAGTAATAAGCACAAAAGCAACAAACAAAAAAGGCGAATCTGGAAAAAATTCCAGGTTCGCCTTTTTTTTATGTAAAAATTTAATCAAATATATAGCTGTCACAGCCATTCTGGTTTCCAGATAAAACCCACAGTTTTATCTAGAACATAGATTCGGCAGTTGTCGTCATTCACCACCAACTACCGAATTTAGGTTGAAATAATTATTTAGATTTAACATCCCTGTTCTTTTGTGGCATAAGTAAAAAAGTGGGGTGGACTATTCGGCAACATCCTTCAAATATTTGTTAGATACCCAAGCTTCTACCTGTATAGATACCTTACTCCAGCTTCCCATGGTTTCTAATACTTGAACTTTTTGGCCTTTTACTAGAGGTTCCCCGGCTATTGGATCACTGCTGCTAGGGCCAGTTCTTATGTTAAGTTTGCTGGCTTCTACCTGCTTTATTTTTTTGCCACCGTCCTGTTTCTCAAGGTTTGGAAGGGGTATGGGAACAGAAACTTTTTCTGGGGCTTTATTGTCATTATCCTCAGTGGAATCTTTTGCAAAGCCAAACACGGTGCTTCTTAATAAATCTATTGGAAATGCAGGTCCAGGGTCTTCTTTGCGGCCTGGTGAAATTTCGGAATGGCATAATATCTCTCGACAACCCAATGCACTTTTTAAGACGGCACAGACATCAATTGCATTTTGGATCTGAGGTTTTGTGTACTCCTGCCAGTATTGATGGGAACCAACCTTTGCGGTATCAAACACTTGATCATCCGCTATAGTCCGACCTGTCCAATCTTTAAAACGTCCATCTTCAAGGGTTAAATAACCAACATTTACCATCTCAATACCGATGGAATAATTATTCAGACCCTTACGATCTTTCCATTGGGAGGTGCCAGCATGCCAGGCTATAGTGTCAAATGGGACAACTTGCACAATATCACCATCACGACCAATAACCAGATGGGCAGACGCACTATTTGTCTCTCGCCAGTGATTAACAGCTCCATTAATAGAGGAGCCAGCAGTATAATGCATAATTATAGTATCTGGCAGCCCCGAACGATATTTACCACTAGTGCCAACCCTACCTGTATCTTGAGTAACAAGCGCACCTTCCAATAGGTTACCGTCAATAATACGCATGTATCTTTGCTCCCAAAGTTAGTTAAGCATCAAAAAAACTAAAACCATAAAAATTATAAATGATCACCTGTAAACTCTAAACAAACCAACATTATGATAAAAAACTTATGCCTTACATTTGATTATATGTCAATTAGTATCGATTATATAAAACATTAAAACTAGAAGACAAAAAAAGGCGAGCCCGGATATAATTCCAGGTTCGCCTTTTTTTATAACTACTAAACTGTTCTGTCGGAAATTGAAAAACTGTTTGTTATAAAAACTTCCAATCTAGTGCAGACGAATAATCTCTCCTTCACGACGAACAATTTCTATTAAGGGTATGCCATCATCAATTTCCCATTGCTGTAGACCTACTCCCACTGGTTCAATCCTGATATCAGCCTGTAAAATTGCATTCCACAAGCGTGTTTTATCTTTTCGACAATTTTTTTGATCAAATAAAGGGGAAACCACCATAAGATCAATATCGCTCCATTCTGTAGCATCTCCACGGGCGTGGGAGCCGTACAGAACAGCAAAATTCACTGGGATACCTTCAAGCTGCAACACCCGGATATAGTTTTCTATTGCTTCTACAATAAGTTGCGTAGCCAAGCACGTAGCTCCTCGGTTCTTTGCATAATTATAGACAATGGTGGTGTAATTTTTCATACACAGCAAAATATATTCTAAAAAACTATGCCTTCTTTAAAAAACAGGTCTTTAGTACTATGGTACTTTTACCCATGCGGCACTCTACCTCTTCTGGCTTTGGGGTTAGTTTTATATTTTTAATTACTGTGCCACGTTTTAGGGTATTGGAGGCACCTTTTATTTTCAGGTCTTTTATTACCTGGACGTTGTCTCCAGTATTTAGCTCGGTTCCGTTGCTGTCTTTACTGCTCATGTTTACTCCTTTATTTGTCTGTATATTATTTGTTAGCCTGGATATTTCACACTAAACGCCTTCCCCCATCTATATGTAACACCTCTCCTGTTACATAATCGGCGGTTAGCAGATATCTGATTGCATGTAAAACAGCATCTGGGCTGGCTGATCCGGCTAAGGGGGTTCTGGCTAGGATCTTTTGATATGCGGCTTTGCCATCTTTATCGGCCGGGGGAAGAATGGCTCCGGGAGCAAGGGCGTTTACCCTTACTGCTGGTGCTGCTTCACGGGCTAAAACCTGGGTGGCGGATATCAATCCAGCCTTGGCAGCACTGTAGGCAGCATGGCCTCGCAGGGGTTTTTCGGCCCATATATCACATATATTTATTATCAGCCCACCCCGCTCCTCCATAATGCTAATAGCCTCCATAGCAAGCATTATTGGACCTTGCAGGTTTACTTGCAGCAGGCTTCCCATCACCTCCCAACGACTATCTTTTATGGGGGTGGGAAGAAACAGGGATGCGTTATTTACTAAAAGATCTACCGGACCAAGAGTGCTAGAGACACTCTTTAGCAGTGCGGATATTGTGCTAGGATCACGTAGGTCCATGGCAAAGCTTTCGGCTTTGCCGCCCATCTCTTTTATGGCTGCAACTACCTGATCTGCCTCTTTTGCAGATTGGTGATAGGCCACAGCTACTATATATCCCATTCTAGCCAGATCAATAGATATTGCCGCCCCAATACGATGCCCACCACCAGTCACTATGGCAACTCTTCCGTAAGAGTGTTTAACAAGGTTATCTTCTGCTAAGCGATTTGCCCTATCTATATGCTCTTGTTTTGACGAAAGATAATCGTCTTGAGAATATGGACGACGTACCCGTTTTACCGTTGTAGGTTTGGAGCGATTGGCATCTTTATTAAACAGTACCGCCCATGGTGGATCTGGGACTACTTCGCCACGGCGGGTTTTATCCCAACGGTGAACATACCACATTGGGGTGAGGATAATAATAAATGGTAGAGCAATAAAAAGCCCCATGCCCCATTTAAGACCCACCAAAAGCCGTTTAACAGCTCCTGGCCCATCATCTTTTGTCTGCCTCTCCTCTTCCACAAACAACAACCTCCGTATTAGCCAATTGGGGGTTTGAGGGTTATGCCCCCATAAATTGCATAATTATAGTTGTTCTATTTATAAATTGCTTGTTAAGGCAAAACCTTGGGAGGGCTTGCAGCCCCCCCCCAAACCCCCACGCTTTTGAATATAAAAGCTTAAAAGCAAAGGCTAAACCTTGGGCTTTGCCCAAACCCACAAGGGAGATAATCTCCATTGACCCATAATCCTAGATTCGGCAGTTGTTCGCACATCACTGGCACAACCTCTTGATTTACCAGGCAAACCAAAAAAAAGTCTCATCA
>JADFYX010000097.1 GCA_015232795.1 Magnetococcales bacterium | reverse complement strand
GGGTTAAACCAGACTCCAACCAATTAAATATTAAATAAAAAAAAAAAAATTTTTAACTTTTACCTTATTAGTGAATAATAAATAAAGAGAATTAAAAAAAATTGTTGGGCTTGCATATATATTAAAAATATAAAGAATGTATGGAATTGTCCACGCTAATTACAAAATTTAACTTTAAGGAAAGAATTCCATGAGTATGACCTTGAGTGATCGAATTCAACTGGCTAGAAAGAATGCTGGTCTAACCCAGAAGGGATTGGCTGATAAAGTGGGTATTAGTCAGACCGCTGTCCATAAGCTTGAGTGTGGTAGGTCTAGGTCTTCACGGCGTACTGTAAGTATTGCCCTGACCTGTGGTGTCGATCCTATCTGGCTGGATACTGGTCGTGGTGATATGCTTCTTCCAGGTGGTGGGTCTTCTTCTGCTGCTGGTGTAGGGGAAGATGAGCAACCTTACAGACCTTTTCCGTTGATTGCCAGAGTGCCGTTGATCAAGTGGGAGTTAATAGACACCATGTGTGCTTCTGACGATTTTGATCAAATTGATTCTGAAGCCATAGATTGGATTCCTGTTGCACCACGCACTTCCAAGCGGTGTTATGCTTTGACTGTTCCAGATGATTCGATGGAGCCAGAGTTTTCAGAACGGGAGATTCTTATCGTCGATCCAACCCAAGAGGGTGTCCATAACCAATATTTGGTCGCACGTCTAGAGGGTGATTCTCGGCCTACTTTCAAACAGCTTATTATCCTCGGCAATCGTCGATACCTTAAACCACTGAATGCTCGTTATCCACTAATTGATGTGGAAGGCAAAATTGATGTTTGTGGGGTTGTTGTTTGTAAATATAAAGATTATGTAGTTTAAGTATAAACTCTTTAAAAATCTTTTTTAAGAATAAATAAACTCGCTCATAGATAATATGGAGCGAGTTTTTTGTTTTTACATGATATTTCATTGCGCCTTAGGGGATGCTATGGGATATTTTTGTTATGAATTTATTAGAAGATCAAATTGAGCGGTATTCTCGGCAAATTATCCTCAAAGATATCGGTGGTGTTGGGCAGGCTACACTGCTCGACTCTACTGTCTTTATTTTGGGTGCAGGGGGGCTTGGTTCTCCTGCGGCTCTTTATCTTGCAGCAGCGGGGGTTGGTCGGTTGCTAATAGCAGACAGTGACCGTGTGGAGTTGTCAAATCTACAACGACAGATACTCCACACAACTTCACGGGTGGGAGAGGCTAAGGTGCTCTCTGCAAAAAAAGCCCTTGGAGATATTAATCCAGATATTGAGGTTATTACAATATCAGAGCGAATAACCCAACAAAATGTAGCATCTATGTTAGATAGATGTGATTTGGTGTTAGATGGCAGCGATAACTTTGCTACCCGTTATCTGCTAAATGAAGCCTGTTTAAAACAAAAAAAAATGTTGATTTCAGCAGCGGTGTTGGGTTTTGAAGGGCAGATAGCCACTTTTGCCCATGGGGTAGATCCTAAAGCTCCTTGTTACAGGTGTCTTTTTCCAAATCCACCCCAGTTTGCCCCAACCTGTTCATCAGCAGGGGTTTTGGGTGCAGTGGTAGGTACAGTAGGAACCATGCAAGCAGCAGAGGCTATTAAGCTACTTTTGGGGATAGGGCAAAATTTGATTGGCTCTATGCTTTTAATCAATGCCTTTGACAATATCTTCCACAATATATCCATTCCTAAACTGCAAGAGTGCCCAACCTGTGGTGGTTAAGCTTTTTGACCCGGTTTTCACCTCTCCAACGCTATACTTTTTACCTGGGCAATTAATGAAAGACCTTTTTTAATAGATAGGGTCTCCAAGGATTTTTTGGTGATTCTTGCCAGAATGGGGTTGTTGCCTACCATTAATTTGACCATATACTGAGCCGGATTCTCTTGGGAAATTTCAGTTACTTCAGCAGGAAAAAGGTTGAGAATACTTGTGTTGCTGGGATGGTCGAGGGCGAGGCTAACGTCACGGGCAAAAATTCTCACTCTAACCTTATCGCCTATAATAAGATTGTTGTTGGCAATGAAAAGTGTTTGTGAAGGATCACCAAATTGCAGTGAGTTTAAATGATAGGTGGGATCATGGCTCACCACCTTGGCAGTCAACACTGTGCTGGCGTCTCCTCTATGAGCAAGGGGTAAATCAAGGCGAGTTATCATATCCCTTATGGGTCCGGTAGCTATTATTTCCCCTTTTTCCATCACTGCTAAATAGTCGGCAAGTTGCAGAATCTCCCCCATATCATGGCTTACATGGATGATAGGCAGTTGCAACTGGTTTTGTAGAGAGCTGATAAACCCCAAAATTCGCTTGCTGCCAGTTTGATCCATAGAGGCCAACGGTTCGTCCATAATTAAAAATTCAGGATTTGTTAATATAGCCCGACCAATTGCTACTCTCTGCTGTTCTCCACCTGAGAGTCCTTGTGGATAACGGTTGAGCAAGGGGCTGAGTTCTAAAATTTGCACCACACCATCCCAGGAGATGGAATCTTTTTTTTGTTTGGAGCGTTTGCGACCAAAGAGTAGGTTTTCCTCTACGTTAAGATGTTTAAAAAGACGGTTTTCCTGAAAGACCACTCCCACCGGGCGTTGATGGGTGGCAAGAAAAATTCCTTTGGAGTCATCTTGCCAAATATCATCCCCAAAACGCACATAACCTTTTGAGGCACGCTCTAAACCAGCTAAACAACGCAAAAAGGTGGTTTTACCACTGCCAGAAGGGCCAAACAGTCCGGTAACTCCACTAATAGCGGTGGAGAGTTGGCTTGTTAGGGTAAAATCTCCTTTTGTCAGGTTAAACCGGGCATCTAATTTCATGGTATGCCTATAGGAGTGCGACGGTTAAAGGTGTTGACAAAAATAAGAGATGCAAATGATAGCAGCAGTAGCAGGGCAGATAGGGTGTGGGCTTGAGTGTATTCCAGACTTTCAACATGGTCATAAATGGCTATGGATATTACCTGGGTCTGTCCCGGAATGTTGCCCCCAACCATTAGCACCACACCAAACTCTCCCAAAGTATGGGCAAAACCCAAAATAGTCGCAGTTATATAACCACCACGGGCTAGGGGAAAAGCCACATTTATAAAGGCATCCCATGGGGTAGCCCCCAATGTTGCTGCTGCTTCAAGGGGTTTTGTGCCTATGGTTTCAAAGGCCCGTTGCAAAGGTTGCACAACAAATGGCAAAGAATATATTACCGATGCTATGACCAGACCGGAAAAACGGAATGACAAGGCGTGACCAGTAATAGTAACCCAGGTTCCGCCGAGCCAACCATATGGGCCTAAAAATATTAACAGATAAAAGCCCAAAACTGTTGGAGGAAGCACCAGAGGCAGAGAGATGACCGCTTCGGCGGTAGTTTTAAGGCGACCTTTGGAGTGGGCTAGCCACCATGCCAAAGGGGTGCCGATTAACAGTAAAATAGCGGTGGTAACAAAAGCCAACAGCAGGCTGAGTTGCAGTGCTTGCCAGTCCATGCTGGTTATGGCTTCGATAGCCATCATGGCAGCGCATACCCCATGCCTTTAATTAAGTTTTGTGTTTTTGCTGTTTTTAAAAAGTTTAGCAGAGCCAGAGCAGCGGGATTATTATTGCCTTGGTTGAGAAGAACAGCATCCTGACGTATGGGGTTATAGTATTTTGGGGGTATAATCCAAAACTGTTTAGGATCTACCTTTAAACTAACAAGTTGCGATAGAGCGACAAAGCCGGAATCTACACTACCACTGGCAACAAAAGCTAGTGTTTGACCTGCATTTTCACCAAATGCCATGTGGTTTTGGTATAAACCCCAGCTATCGGTAGATTGCATAGTTTCTTTAGCTGCCATGCCGTATGGTGCAATCTTGGGGTTGGAAAGGGCAATGGGTAGAGTTTTCTTTTTAAGAAGATATTTTTGATTTATGGTCTGTAATTTTGCTTTTGGAGCCCAAAGAGCCAAGCGACCCATGGCGTAGGTAAATTGGCTGTTTTTATCTGCCATACCAGCCTTTACCAAAAGTGTTGGCCTTTTTTGGTCGGCAGCCAAAAAAAATTGAAACGGTGCGCCGTTTATAATCTGGGCGAAGAGTTTACCAGTAGAGCCTGAGCTGATAATGACCTTATGCTGGGTTTGGGCGATAAAAATATCTGCCAATTTTTGCATTGTTTGCTTAAAATTTGCTGCAACCGCTACGTGGACTGTTTGGCCAGCAGCAACAGAAGGAGTAAGGAGCAGCCATAAGACAAAGAGATACCTCATTACCCCCCCAAGGCGGTCATTTGGTGGGTTGCACCAAGGATATCTTTGTTATCAAACTGGTGACTTTCCGGTTTTAAATAGACCGCTTCTTGAATTTGCTCTTTTAACTGCACGTCTGTTGCGCCTTCTCTAATTGTTGTTCTTAAGTCCTTACGGTCTTCGTGTCCCAAGCAGAGAACCAGTTGCCCAGTAGATGTCAGGCGCATACGGTTGCAGGTATCACAAAAGTGCCGTGAGCGGGCCGATATAACACCAATATTGGCTTTAGTTCCTACAATTTGGTAATAACGGGCTGGTCCAGAGCCAATTTTTTGATGAACTGGTATAAGTTCTGCTGCAAAACGCTCTTTAATCATCGTTAAAATTTCTTCGGCTGGAATATATCTAGCTGATACCTGTTTTCCGGCATCACCAACGGGCATGGTCTCTATAAAGCGGAGAATCAGACCGTGGGTACGGGCATATTCCACCATATCTCCCACCTCATTATCATTAACACCCTTCATAACCACCATGTTGATTTTAACCGGATGCAGCCCTGCCTCTACTGCGGTTGAGATACCATCTAAAACTTTTTGCAGTTTTCCCCCGCGGGTGATGGTGTTGAACGTCTTGGGGTTTAAGGTGTCCAGGGAGATGTTGACCCTGCTGACCCCGGCTTTTTTAAGGTCATGGGCATAACGTTTTAACAAAAGAGCGTTGGTGGAGAGGGAAAGCTCTTGCAAATGGGGAAGGGAGCCAATCTCTTTGATGAGGGTTAAAATGTTTTTGCGTAGGAGTGGCTCTCCCCCCGTAAGGCGGATACGTTCTATACCCAACTCGGTAAATATTCTAATAAGTCGGCCAATTTCTTCAAGGGTCAACAGTTTGTCGTTATTGGGTAGTATCTCATTGCCGTCAATCCGGCAATAGTCACAGTTTAGGTTGCAGCGGTCGGTTATCGACACTCGCAGATAGTGAATAGTTCGTCCAAATGAGTCTATAAGTGCCACGCAAGTATACTCCTGCCTCAACCTTCTTCACGGATATAGTGACCACTTTTGCCACCCATTTTTTCCAGTAGACGGATCTGTCCAATAATCATACCCCGGTCAACTGCTTTACACATGTCATAAATGGTTAGCCCAATTATGCTTGCAGCCGTTAATGCTTCCATCTCTACCCCGGTCTGTCCTGATGTTTTAACTTTTACTATAAATTTAATCAGACTATTGGCAGGGTCTGGCTCGTAGGAGACTTTAACAGAGGTTAAATTTAGTTGGTGACATAGGGGAATGAGGCTGTCAACACGTTTTGCTGCCATAATTCCAGCAATTCGCGCCACTTCCAAGACATCACCCTTTGCCACCTCTTTATCCATGATGAGGCGAAAAGTATTTGGTTGCATGGAAATTTCTCCACCTGCTACCGCAACCCTCTGGCTGATATCCTTAGCTCCAACATCCACCATATGAGCTGCGCCGTCTTTATCAAAGTGAGTCAATTCCATGGGGTCTATACTCTAATGTTTAATCATATTGAATGAGTTGAACTGTTACCATATCACCATCGCTAACTTTGGTTAGCTCTTCTGGCATGATAATAAAAGCGTTGGCTTTTGAAAGGCTGGTTAAAATACCAGAACCCTGTGCACCTGTGGTTTCAACCCATGCTCCTGTGGCATCAAAGTGGACAATACCTCTGACAAAATTCATCCGGCTATGTTTTTTTGTGAAGTTGCCTCTGAATTTTACAGATAATTGTTGGGGTGCCTCGTCTAACGCCCCCATTAGACGTAGGAGGGCAGGGCGGACTATGGTAAGAAATACGGTAAGGCCCGAGACAGGGTTTCCCGGTAGGCCAAAAAACAGGGCGCGGCCTAATTTACCATAAGCTTGTGGCTTGCCCGGTTTCATTGCGACCTTCCAAAAGTGAATATTACCCCACTTTATGAGAACCTCTTTAATAAGGTCATAGTCACCAACTGAAACACCCCCAGTACTAATAATTGCGTCGGCCTCTTCACCGCCACGATGTAGAACTCTTTCAATTTCGGCGCGGTTGTCTTTTACTACTCCTAAATCCAGAACATCAACTCCCAGAGCCTTTAAAGCGGAGTGAAGTGTTGTGCGATTACTATCGTAAACCTGCCCTGGTTTTAGGAGGTTGCCAGCCTCTATTACCTCGTTACCAGAAGAGAGCAACGCCACAACAGGACGGCGAAAAACAGATAGTTCTGAAATTCCCAATGATGTAAGAAGGCCAAGATCAGCCGGTTTTAACCTTCTGCCTGCCGGTAACACCTCATCACCAATTTTAATGTCTTCGCCAGCTTTGCGGATATGTTGATACTGTTGTTGGCCGCCAGGTACAGTTATGTAACTATTATCTCTTGTTACCACCTCTTGCATAACAACACAGTCACAGTTGGGGGGGATGGGAGCACCAGTCATAATACGAATAGCTTGTCCCGGCTGGACAGGTTCGGAAATTAGATCTCCTGCTGGCAGATCGGCAACAACTTTTAGTGTGACAGCTTGCTCAGAATGGAGGTCGGAAAAGCGCAGCGCATAACCATCCATGGCTGAGTTGTCATGGTTGGGTACGTTAGCTGGAGCTGGTACGGAATTAGAGAGTACCCTGCCAAGCCCTTGGACAGGTGAAATCGCCTCTCTCTCTTGAATTGGGTTGACTTGGGCCAGTACCTGTTTTTGCGCCTCTTTAAATGAAATCATCTTATTTTGTCAACCTTCTCTATTTTATTATTTTGAACTTTATTTTTATTAATGACCACCACCTCTGGTCATACGCAGGGCATGGGGAATTAAATCTGCTACAGATTGCAGGCTATGGAGAGCACCACGGGTGGAGCCGGGAAGGTTAACAATCAGGGTTTGGCCTCTAAAAGCTGATACCCCACGAGTTAACAGTGCACTGCGAACCTGTTTTAACCCTTCGGCGCGAATATGTTCTGAAAAACCCGGCAGTTCAATATCACAAACTGCTCGTGTTGCCTCGGGTGTAACATCTCGAGGTCCAGGCCCAGTACCTCCTGTGGTCAGTATAACATTGAGATTTTTAGTATCGCTCCAGCTAATCAATATTTCAGAAATAGCGGACTTGTCATCGGGAATTATCTCTCTGGCTGCCAGTGTCGCCCCTAAACTTCTGATCTCTCCCTCCAAAGCATCACCACTTTTATCCCGCGCCATACTACGACTGTCAGACAGAGTTAAAATACCAACTTGCAGACCAGCCCATGATGATTGATGGCTTCCATGGTGGTGATGGCTACTTTTATGAACATGCTCATCTGCATGTTCATGGTTACTGCTTTTGGTATTTGAATTATCTTTTAATGTTGTTGTGTCGTCGATTGCATGGGTGTGTTGTACAGGTTCATCTTGGCTCCATAGACTAGCAGCGGCTTCACAACCGGGGCAGCTATGTATCCACTTCTCTTCGCCACTTTTTAAAACCTCTTTTTTCCAGAAAGTGGCGTGAATCTTAAGATGGTCTATAACATAGCGACAAGCATCAAAAGCGGCTGATCTATGGCGGGATGCAGCAATCACTAAAACTATATTTTCTCCTGGTTGTAGGCGACCAACACGGTGAATGACAGCTATCTCCTCAACCTCAAAGCGAATTTTTGCTGCTGTTTCAATCTTTTGTAGTTCAGATTCAGTCATCCCAGGATAGTGTTCTAAAATTAGTGCGGTTACATCGTCACTCTGGGTATAGTCTCGCACTGTACCGATAAACGAGACGACACCACCAATCATGGCTTTGTCTTTGGTTAATTTATCAATTTCAGAGGCAACGCAAAAATCTGCGGTTTGAATTATAATCACATTCGCTATTTTCTATTAGGTATTGGATTGTCTCAATGGTCACTCATGGTCTATCATGAACTGTACTGTAAGTAAAGTATGGTATCAAGGCTACTCACCAACCCACCTTGTTTGAGAACCATATTTTTTGGGTAAAAAATTATTTTGGTAAGTTGATGATGAAATTGTTGGGAAAAAATCTGAAGTTTATCATAATTTTCTTGGTTCTTCTCTTTATTGTTATAGATAGCAGTAAGGGTATGCAACGTCTGGAAAATATGGCCTTTGATCTTGCCGTTTACATAAGAGGT
>JADFYX010000096.1 GCA_015232795.1 Magnetococcales bacterium | reverse complement strand
AGACTGCAAGCTCATAATGAAGCAGGTTTCCAATAAAAGTAAGATCAACCAGATCTTTATTAACATGGATGCCCAAGAGGTAGTCGTACAGTCTGTTAAGAATCCACCGGAGATTCTCCATATTGCGACCCACGGATTTTTTCTAAAACCTGATGATAGCTTGCGTAAGCGTCTGCTTAAACTGGCCCGTGGTGCAGCACTGCAAATGCCACCACCAGGAGACAATCCTCTGTTGCGTTCTGGACTGGCCTTTGCTGGTATTAATGGTAATGCGCAATTTTTAGGAGAAATTGATACCGATAATGATGGTGTTCTTACTGCTCTTGAGGTATTAGCCTTAGACCTTTCTGGTACCCAGCTTGCTGTACTTTCAGCTTGTGAGACAGGTTTAGGTGAAATTCATGAAGGTGAGGGTGTCTATGGTCTAAGACGTTCTTTTCAAGAGGCAGGAGTGGAGTCTGTTATTGCCTCATTATGGGAGGTTAGTGATGCAGGTACACAAGCTTTAATGACTGGCCTGTATGGAAGGCTAAACGAAGGAAAAACACCGCATGTTGCCCTTAGAGAGGCACGTATTGAGATGATGGATTCTGGACAGTGGAGTTATCCATATGTTTGGTCTGCATTTATGTTGGTGGGTAAATAATATTAACGATATATTAACGAAAGTCATCTATTTTTTGGCATTAACATAATTCAACTGTTGTATTTCTTGTGATGTAAAGTTACAATGGGTGGTCATAAATGAAAATTAACTGTGCTAAATTACAAGTAATTATAAGAAAATATTATCAATGAGAAACAAGCTACTTATCTTTTCCGTAATAGTATTTCAACTGATTGTGGTTTTTACTACTATTTCTGCTCTTCATGCTGAAACTCTTCAAGAAGCTATTGACAAGGTTTTGGATACCCACGACAAGATTTTAGCTGCAAAAGCTGATTTAAAGGCCAGCAAAAGCCGTGTTAAGGAGAGTAAAGCCAATAATTGGGCACCAGCACTGACTTTAACAACACATTATGGTCATGAGATGCTGATGGAGAAAGCCCCTGGAACCAATACAGATATGGAGAGTCGTGAGTTTGATATCTCTGTGACCCAACGGCTGATTGATTGGGGGCAAGCTTCTGCAACTATTGATGTAAGCCGTCAACAAAAGCACCAGATGGAAGAGGCATTGGATCTCGCAAGGCAAGGTTTAATACTCGATGCTATAAGCTCCTATTACAATCTTGACCGTACCAAGAAGATGGTCATATTTGCCAGTAAATCGGTAGATAATATTAAACGTCAGGGTGAGGTAGAGGATGTACGTGTATCTCTGGGTAAAGGTTATTCTGCTGATGTGTTGCAGGTTAAAACCCAGCTAGCAGGAGCAGAAGCCCGATTAGTACAAGCTAAGGGGGCCATGCTAATAGCAGAAAACCATATCAAAGCGGTTTTTTTACGACAAGCTGACGAGATAGCCGACCTTGAGGCTCCGATACCAGATTATAGTATCTTACCAAAAACCGTAGAAGAGGTGGTGCAGCGCGCAGTTGTAGCCAACCCCCAGGCTAGGCAGTTGGCTTTTTTAACCGACATGCTAAAATCTCAAAGCAAAAGCATCTTCCGCACAACTTTTTTTCCAACTCTCAATGCAGTCTTTGATTACAAAATGAAACGTGGGGTATCTGGCACCAATGAGTATGTGCGAGATAGTCTTGGTAAACTTGAGATAACCTTTCCGTTTAACTTGGGTTTAAGTGGTGTTGATACTGTCCGAGCAGCACGACGAGATAGAGATGCAGCCAAGCGTCGTCATGGGGATGTACTCTTGGTTATTGAAGAGCAGGCTCGTAGTGCTTGGAGTAATCTTCATACTGCTCGCTCCAATGCGGAACTATTAAACAGCCAGGCAAATCTAGCTGCCAAATTTCTTGAATTGGCACGTGAAGAACGTAAACTTGACAAACGTACATTGTTAGATGTCCTCAATGGTGAAACAGCACTGATAAATGCTCGTAGCGATGCCTACTCGGCTGAAACAGATGTTAAGATTGCGTTCTACACTCTCATGATGTCTATGGGAGTTTTGTCAACAGACCTACTGAATGATGGTTATGTAAATATAAAAGAGTGACCATCAATTTGGCAGCAATAAATTGACTAAAACAGCTCTTTTTTGAGGTTTAATGCGTGTTAGCACTTTTACGGCAACTGTTTAATCGACCTCTTTTTACTTTTGAGTTGCTAGCAATATCCTTTTTTATCAATTTTCTTGGTTTAGCTACCTCAATTTATGTTATCCAGGTCTTAAATCGCTATGTATCCCATGGCATTGATGCCACACTTCTTACCCTTACTGTTGGTGTACTCTTTGCGATAGTTCTTGAGTTTTTTTTTCGCCAGTTAAGGTTGAAACTGGCCCAAGGTGTAACTGTAAGTCCTGCTTATAAACTGTTGATGATGGTGTTCGCCCAGATAGTTGCTATTAGGTCTGCGCTTTTAAACCACCTAAACTCTGGGCAGCGACGAGAGATTGCCACTTCCCCAGTAACCATAGCCAAAATATACGGTCCCAATACTCTTACCACCATCCTTGACCTACCTTTTGCCATAATGTTTGTCGGCGTGCTGTATTTATTACAGGTTGAAGTTGCAGTGGTGGCCTCTATTTTTATTGTTATCGCTTTTATTGTTGCTGCCATAAGTCACATACCTTTAAAAACCCCTCTACAACAACAATCAAAGGCTGTCAATGAAGCTGGTGCAATCGCGGTTTCTAGTATGCGCTGTCCCGATGTGGCCCGCGCTTTTAATGCCCAACCATATCTACTAGATAGTTGGCAACAAAAGCAGGCTTTAGCCATTGGTGAAGGGAGAAAAGTAGAATCCAGGCGTACCTTTTTGCAATCTTTGACCAAAACCATTGGTGCGTTGATGGGGGTGGCTGTTATCGGTGTTGGTGCCAAGTTGACCGTTGCTGGAGAAATGGATATGGGGTTGATGATTGGTGCCAATATTCTTGCTGCTCGTGCAATGGCACCTATAATTGCTTTTGCGCAACTGGGTTCAGCTTTAACTGAAGCTAAACGAGCCATGGAACTACTCTTAGGTTTTTCTAAGTTAAAACACGAACATCAAAAAGGGCGGGAGTTGCCCAACCTAGATGGTAGCCTTGTAGTTGAGAATGTATCGTTCACCCATATAAATGAAAAAAACTCTATTTTTGAGTCTCTTTCAATTGAAATACCTCCTGGACAATCTCTACTAGTCATTGGTGGCAATGGTACTGGCAAAACAACTCTTGCTCGTATTCTTATGGGACTTTTGGAAACAACACGTGGACAGATTTCAGTAAACGGTATAGGTATGAGCCAGATAAGTCTCTCTTGGTGGCGACAGCAGGTAGCCTATCTGCCACAGGAGCCTGATTTTTTTGATGGCACTATTAGAGAAAACCTAATGACACTGAATAGTTCAATTACCCAAGAGCAACTGATAGCTGTAACTACAGAGGCGGGATTAAATAAATTTTTACATAACCATCCCAAAGGCTTGGATGCACAGATAATAAATGATGGAGCCAACTTAGCAGCAGGAGTTAGAAAACGCCTTGCTTTGGCTCGCGCTCTTACTTCAGCCAATAAAATTGCTATTTTTGATGAGCCGATGGAGGGTATGGATGCCAGTGGGCGTACGGCTGTATCAAAAATATTAGGATCTTTTATTCGCAATAAAAAGAGTGTCATTATTTTTTCTCACGATGCCGGTTTGGTTAGTGGTACAGATATGGTTTTAGATCTTGAGCAAAAACCGACACCAAAATTGACCTATCGTACTCCTAAATTAAGAGACGATAATGAGTGAAATATATAGCAAATGGAGTGAAGAATCTATTGAAGATGGGGTAGGGGTGGGACACCATCTTATGGCCTTTTTGACAGTTTTTGCCTCTATTGGTTTTTGGTTTTGGGCTTATTGGGGCACATTAGATATTGTCAGTTTAACTCAAGGTGAGGTTATCCCCTCAACTCAGGTAAAGCAGGTCCAGCATTTAGAGGGGGGTATTGTACGCCATATTTTGGTAAAAGAGGGTGATACGGTAACAAAAGGGCAGCATTTGGTTGAGTTGGAGAGTGTCTCAAGTGGAGCAGATGTAGAGGAGATACAGGCTCGATTTATCACCTTGCGATTGGACTTAGCGCGTTTGGAAGCAGAGGCAACAGGCAAAAATTCCCCAAAATTTGATAAAGATTTAATTGTAAATTTTCCCAAAAAAGTAGAGCGGACTTTAAGATATTTTAATAGCCGAAAACAAGGTCACTTTGAGGATATTGCTGGTTTAAAAGAGCAAATAGTTCAACAACAGCAGCAAGTACGAGAAATAAATACCAGAATCAGAAACAATAGAAAACGTTTAAAACTAGTGCAAGAACAAGTAGATATCAGTGAAGAGCTTCTTAGTCGAGATATTACCAATCGCTTTACCCATTTGGATCTACTAAAAGAGGCTAATATAATTAGTAGCTCTATTGAAGAGGATGGAATGGCACTGCTTAGGGCTGGAGCAGCATTAAAAGAGTCACGTTCTGCTTTGGCAAGAGCTAGTTTTGAGTTTCAAGAGCAGGCACAAGGAAAATTGTCAGAAATTAGAGGTCAGGTCTCAGAGTTAGATGCCCGTTTAAGAAAATATTCTGATAGTCTTTTAAGAAGAGTTATCTCTTCACCAGTTGATGGAGTGGTAAAGACACTGTTGGTGTTTACTGAAGGTGGTGTGTTACAACCGGGTGGGACTGTATTGGAAATTGTACCGGGTGGAGATAAATTGGTAATTGAAGCCAAGCTACCAATACAGGATATCGGTTATGTAAAAGAGGGTCAAAAAGCTAAAGTTAGCCTTACCTCAAGTGATGCTTCAAGGTTTGGTAAGTTGGAAGGTACAGTGTCTCAGATTAGCCCAGATACTCTGGTGACAGAGGACGGTATACCATATTATAAAGTACGTATTGTGACCAGTGAAGCTAAATTTAAAAAGGGTGATATGGAATATCGTCTTTTTCCAGGTATGGTAGTTCAAGCAGCAATTCATACTGGAAGTCGCACTGTGTTAGAATACCTTTTTTCACCATTTATCAGTTATATAGATCCTGCGTTAACAGAAAGATAAAATGCTTATACTTTCTTGGATACGTTAGATGCAATTTAAAAAAAATATGAAGATACGATTTATTTTTTTTACTGCCTTATTTTTGGCGATTGGTTTTATGCCAACTGTCTCAATAATTACTGAGGCAACCGCAGCCCCGTTTTTTGCTCAAGAGCAAAAGCTTGAGCAAACTGGCTCTCTCTGGGTTGCTACATATCCATCAGGTGCTAAAGTTAGCGTTGAAGGTAAACTTGTTGGAACTACTCCTCTTTATCTTAAAAAACTCCCAGTTGGAACCTTGACCATAAGTTTAGAAAAAACAGGTTATCCAAAAAGACAAAAAACTATTGAAATTAAAGCCGGAAAAGGGCAAAAACTGCATCTTACAATGGTTGATAGTATTCCTGCTGTTCTCGACATCCGCAGTATTCCGGATGTAGCAGAGTGGAGCATCGACGGTAAGATAAAAGGGGTGACACCACAATTTTTAGATAAGATTCCGGCAGGTATACATCAAGTTACAGTAAACAAACCAGGCTATCATGAATGGGTGGAAAGTTTTGAGGCAAAAAATGGTCAATTAACCATTATTACCGCAAAGTTACGCCCTAAAGAGTATAAATTAACATTGTTAACAGAACCCCAAAACGCCAAAGTTGAGTTTTTAGATGGTGTTAAAAGTTATACTCCTGGCATGCTAATGAAGCCTGGAAAGTATGTGTTTTGGATTTCCGCCCCAGGATATGAGCAAAAAAAAGGCCGTGTAACACTGAAAGACCGCGATTGGGTTGGTCTGGTACATCTACAAAAACTGAGCAAGACAACTAGTAAAAGCCGGGCTAAAAACAGTAAAAAATTAAAACGTCTCTCCTATGAGCCGATTGTTACTACCCCTAAACAAAAAATGTCCCAACCGGAGACACCCCTAAACCATAATATATCGGCAGCTAGTTTAATAACCGCCGCCCAAATTGATATTAATAACGGTCGTCTTTTCTCTCCTGTTGGTAATAATGCAAATGAAAAATTGCAGCAAATTTTAAAGAGAGAGCCTGATCATTCTCTGGCAAAAAAAATATTGAAAAAAGTTCAAAAACTTGCAAAATCAGGTTATTTGACCTATGTACGTATTTTTCCAATATCAGAGAAAAGAAAAGCAGAGCGTTATATCGGCCTTATAAAAGAACTTAATCTTCCAGCATTTTTATTACCAACTACGGTAAAGGGACGACCATATTTTCGGGTATGTGGAGGGCTGTATCCCAACCGTAAACAGGCTGTGAAGGCTCGTGATAAGATGTTGGCTAATTTAGGTGCAAAAGAGATTATCTTACGCCGTTATAGAGTTACACTATTTTAAATAAAATGGATATATATTACATATATGACTCCTGCTCTTAAAATTTCAAACCTTAACAAATATTTTGCTAACAATGTTCATGCTCTTAAGGATATTGACCTACAGGTAGAAGCAGGTGAATTTTTCTCAATACTTGGTCCAAATGGCGCGGGTAAATCAACTCTTATAAATATTGCAGCCCAAGTAGTTAAAAAGAGTTCCGGTTTAGTAGAGGTATTTGGCAATAATATTGACGATTTTTCCCAACAGGCAAAATTACTGCTAGGTTATACTCCCCAAGAAATTGCTTTGGACTCCTTTTTTACCGTAAAAGAGGTTTTGATAAATCATTCTGGTTATTATGGAATTGCCAATAACATAGAGTGGATTGACCATCTTCTTGAGCAACTCCATCTATACCAGTATAAGGATAGAAACTCTAAAGATCTCTCCGGTGGTATGAAACGCCGTTTGACCATTGCTAAAGCTCTTATTCATAATCCAAAGTTGCTTATTTTAGATGAACCAACTGCTGGTGTTGATGTCTCTTTGCGGCACTCTTTATGGAAGTTTATTCGTGAATTACATAAAAATGGAACGACGATTATATTAACGACCCACTACATAGAAGAGGCACAAATGTTGGCAGATAGGGTGGCTATTATCAGGGATGGTAATATTGTCGCCTGTGAAAGCACGCAAAAGTTATTAGACTCTTTTGGTTCACGACGTTTTGAGATAAACCTAGCAAAAGAGCTTATGCTACCCGATACACTTGGTTCTCTTAGTTATAGTGAAGATCGCCTATTTGTGGCTGGTGAGTATCAAGCTGAATCTGCCAAGGAGTTATTTACATGGCTGACTGACAACTCTGAAGAGGTTATAGATATTCGTATAGAACCAGAACGGCTTGAAGATGTATTCCTCAAACTAACTGAAAACTCATGATAAACTGGTACGGATGTTGGGCGTTATTTAAACGAGAAAGTAATCGTTTTTTAAGAGTATGGGGGCAAACAGTGGGGGCACCACTAATCTCCGCAATGCTCTACTTTATTGTATTTGGAGGTGCATTAGGGTCTAAAATTGGTGCAACTGCTGGTGTTCCTTATACCCTTTACCTTATTCCCGGTTTAGCAGCAATGGGGATGATCCAACACTCATATCAAAATACCAGCTCTTCTCTAATTCAAATGCGCTATATCGGTATGTTAGATGCCGATTTATTGGCTATTCCTCTTACCTCTGTACAGATTGTGCTGGCATTTATGGCAGCTGCTATAGTTCGTGGTGTTTTGGTGGGCAGTGTAATTTTGGCTGTATCTTGGTTTTTTTTCCCATACTCCATATCTCATCCACTGCTTTTTGCCGCTGCATCTATAGTTATTTCTGCAATATTTGGCTTAATTGGCTTTATATCGGGTATGTGGGCTCGTAGTTTTGACAATATTTCTGTTATAAGCAATTTTATTTTAACTCCAATGGTATATTTTGGTGGGGTGTTTTTCTCAATCTCCATGCTACCTGACGGCTGGCGTACGGCAGCACTGTTCAATCCTATATTCTATGTGGTGGATCTATTTCGTTATGCAATGATCGATAGTGGGCAAACTGCTGTTTATATCTCCTCTTCTGCTGCTATTGGCGCGGTGCTTGCTTTATTTCTCTTGTCTGTCAGTCTGGTTGAGCAGGGGTGGAGAATTAAAGAGTAAATTTATAGGTACCCGTTATTATATTTAGGAGTAGCATGTTATGTTGAAAAAACAGAGCCTAGTAATATTTTTTGGCTTGCTGCTATTTTTTTCAGCAAATATTGCTCTTTGCGACCATAGTGAATCTGCAAAAAGCGGTATTATGGTTGTGGCTGCCAACCCAAAAGCAGTTAAAGCTGGTTATCAGGTGTTGCAAAGTGGCGGAAATGCCCTAGATGCTGCAATTGCCGTACAGATGGTCTTAACCTTGGTAGAGCCCCAATCTTCTGGTATAGGTGGTGGTGCATTTCTACTTTACTGGGATAATAAAGCAAAAAAACTCCACACTTATGATGGTCGTGAGACAGCCCCTGCTACAGCAAAAACAGACCGTTTTGTAATTCCTAACGGTCAACCACAAGATTTTT
>JADFYX010000095.1 GCA_015232795.1 Magnetococcales bacterium | reverse complement strand
GTAGTAGCAGCTGTATTTGCGGTTTCTCCTGATTTATTAGCAGTTTCTCCTGATTGGTTAGCAGTTTCTCCTGATTTTGTGGCTGTTTGGTTGGCAACTGTAGAGGTTTCCATGGCAGCGGAAATTTCAGTTGTTGCAGCAGCAGAAGCTGTAGCAACATCTTCTACAGTTATTCCTGCAGATTTTGCAACAGCACCTTGAATATTTAAGTTTGCAGCAGCCTCTTGACCGATAGTTGCCGAAACTGCTCCAGAAATAGCACCAGCAGAACCAGCTCCTGCTTCTTTAGTCACAGAGGCAGCAATAGCAGCAGCAGAGTTAGCTCCAGCTACTTTGGTTACAGATGCAGCAATACCAGCAGCAGACCCTGCCCCGGCCTCTTTGGTAACAGAGGCAGCAATATCCGCAGCAACTCCACTTCCTGCTACTTGGGTTACAGATGCAGCAATACCAGCAGCAGAGCCAGCCCCGGCCTCTTTAGTAACAGAGGCAGCAATACCAGCAGCAGAACCTGCTCCAGCAACTTTGGTAACAGAGGCAGCAATGCCAGCAGCAGATTCTGCCCCAGCTTCCTTAGTAACAGAAGCAGCAATACCAGCAGCAGCACCAGCTCCAGCCACTTTGGTTACTGATGCAGCAATACCAGCGGCAGCCCCTGCCCCGGCCTGTTTAGTAACAGAAGCAGCAATACCAGCAGCAGCATCGGCTCCAGCAACTTTGGTAACAGAGGCAGCAATACCGGCAGCAGAGTCAGCACCAGCTACTTTTGTCACCGCAGCAGCAATATCCGCTGCACTTTCACCTACAACTTGTGTAACAGTAGCTGCAATGTTAGCAGCAGACCCTCCTTCACCAACTGCTGCAGTAACAGAGGCAGCAACTGCTGCGGCAGCTTGGGGAGCTACAGATGCTGTGGCTGAGGCTATTTGGGTGGACGCAGCGACTTTTTCAGATGCTGGCATGGCGTTTACGGCTGTTGATGCTGCATTGGCAGCCTCTTGTGGGGCAGCTTGAGCTACTGCAGCAGATATCATTGAGGCACTGCCTGCATTGTCTGTTTTACCAGGAGCAGAAAGTGCTCCTTGAATTGCTACTGTAGCAACATCGGTACTTGCCCCCACGGCAGCTCCTACAATCTGAGCCATCTCTTTATTGCTTTCGGATACTTTGGCAGAACCCGTTATGACACTTTTTGTGCTGGTTTGTCGATTGGCGGTTGTTTTGGTTTTTTGAGTGTTACTATGGGTTTTTAACGTTGCTTCTGCATTTGGAAATCTAGAATTTGCCTGAGATATAAAATTGTTCATAGCTGGAGTAACTGCAACTTTTTTATCAAACATTTTTAAATTGTTTGCTTCTACCAGCATAGATAGGGAATCTTTAGCAGCAGCAAAAGCACTGCTAATAACAAAATTTTGATCACCAAGCCATCTTCTGGAATTTGCCAATTTAAAGTAAATGTCGTCAATTAACAGGGTTGAATTTTTTTTTGAACCAGACTTTCCCTTCGACGAACCACCTTGTTGCTGTTTTATAGTTGGCATTCTGTTGGTAAGAGCATCCTCATGGGCCTGCTCTTCAGTTAATGGAGTTGGTATTAAATCCTCATCTCCAATCTCATTTTTAATATAATCCAACCCTTGCAGAGAGAGAGCAGCAGGAAATTTATCTGGATTGGGAGGCAGGGTTTTGTTGTCACCAAAGGCTATGGCCTCACCCTCTTTCATCTGAAGATTACCAGCTTTGTTGGATAATAATCCTTTACCATCGGATAGGTTTAAAAATACCGGGACGTTTTTTGCCACTACCCCTTCAAAAGCTGTGCCCCGCACACCTAATACCGCTGCTGGTGTTCTCATGACAAATGATTGGTTTTTAACTGCAAATCCAGAATTATACTGAAAAGCACCCGCAACAACATTTATATTGTTAACTGTTTTGCTCTCTGCTGGATTAAAAAGAAATTCATCCAATTCAATCTCAGAGTTTGGACCCACAACAAACGTTGCCCCATCACGAAATGTAATTACAGCTTTAGAAGCTTCAGCAGTAATTAGGGTTTGACCAACAAATACCTTATCGTTAACGGCTGGAGTAGTTTTATTGCCAGATTTTAGCAACTGGACATTTTTTTGAATTACTGAGAGCCTGCCGACATATTGAAAATCTGGGTTGTCAGCAGCCATAACTGATCCGCCTATTATAAATATTAAAATAAATAACAGACCAGCACAGGTATTGATGAAAATAGATAAAGAGTTTTTCATAGTTTGATGTATGACTTAAAAAAAGAAAGCCATACCCTTCGTAAATTAACTCTATGGCTGAAGCTTACAAAATATATTTAATACAGAGCTACTATAGCAAAAAACAAGATAATAGGTTATCTAAATTTTGCCAAGGGCTAACTATTGAATATTGCATGACTTATAATACATCACACTTTCTACAGAGGTGGTTTGCAAGTTTAAGCTTATTGTTGCGTTTGGCAAATTGGATAAGATCGCCACGAACTTCACCATTTAAAGTACGTTGTATATTTTTTTGCATGGTGTCTCGCCATCTGTTTGGTATCCAGGGCCAAGTTAAAAGTGATAATTTGCTAATGGTTAGCTGAATGGGATAATCGTTAGGTGCAGCTTTTATTGCTCTGTTCATAGCCTGCCAAGTCTGCTCATCAAACTGTTTTGCCCCAAATTTTGCGCGTGCCAATCTTGCCCATAGATAGGCAGAAGCTGGTTGTAGTTGAATCATAGGACGCAAATATTCCAATGATTTTTTATAGCTCTCAACTTTTTCATTAATTGGTTTAGTAGTGTTAAAGGTGAGCAGTCGCGCAATCTCTTGCATATTTTGGGGATTATCAGGATCTCCCTTAATTGCAGTTTGCAGACTTTTATGACTTTTTAGCCATTCATCATGAGTCGGCACTTTTGCAGTTTTTATCCAACTCTCAATACGCAAGACAGCCCCAACTCTATGAAGGTCTGCAACCCCAAGATGCAACGCTTCCACAATAAGCAACAATAAACTTAGAATGGCAATAACCCCAAAAAGATTGCGCATTTTATTGTTATCCAATATAGAAAAATCTAAAACAGGGAATTTATTATTCCAAACATTCTCGCTGATATTGCCTCAAATTTCAATAAACTCGGCAAATTAGAAAATAGTTAAATAGTTTTCAAAAGGCATTTTTTTTACAGATAGTATATAATTGATAGATTGATAAGGTTAATGTAGTGTTGGTGTGAAATTTGCAATCTAATAAAGTTCTGTTATTCCAGTAAATATTGGGGCGTAAGGGCATTGTTTATCAACTTATTAAAAATAGTTTTTATTGGGGTCTGTCTCTTTTTGTTACCGATGCAGTTGGTTGTAGCTGAAACCTCAATACAAGATGGCACAACAGATAATCAGGATCTGTATAACTTAACCATAATAACTGAGCCACCAGAGGCAAAAGTAGAGATAGAGATGTTTGACATGCCTGCTAAATATGTTCCCGGCGTCAAATTGCCCGCGGGTCGTTATAGCATTAACATCTCCCACCCCTGTTATACACCGCAAAAAGGATATATTGATATCACCGATAAAAATTGGGCTGGTAAAATTATCCTAAAGCCTGAATTTGCAAACAGTGCCCCCCAAAATGCTAATAATATTAATGATGATATTGCCAAAGAGAGACTTAAGCTTAATGAGGAGAGAGCAGCATTTAATGTAGAAAAGCTGGCTTGGGAGAAGATGCGTCTGCAATATGAAAATAATAAAAAAGATAAAATCCAATTAAACAACGATAACCTTAAACAACAGAATTTAGATTTAGATCAAAAAACTTTTAACCAAGATAGTTCAGAGCAACAGGTTGCACAACTGCTAGCACAGGTTATGAATGATTTGCAAAGCAACCAGTTAACAATAAACACCACCACTCCTATTAAATCTCTACTGATAAACATAAAAACGTTGCGTGAGTTGGCCCCCAACAATGCAGAGGTAAAAAGGGTGTTACAGCTTTATGAAAAGCGGTATGCAATTGTTCTTGGAGTTTTTGCGGACAAAGAGAGTCTGGCACGTATGGAAAAATATCTTAAGCAACATGATCTGCCTTGGTTTGTTAATACTCTGGAAATTAATAACAGAAATATGAACAGGGTATTTGTTGGCTTTTTTAGCAAACGGTCAGAAGTTGATACTACAAAAAAAATGCTGCAAGAAGATTTAAATATTAAGGATACATTCGTAAGAATCTTCCAAAAACAAGAAAGTTAAGAGGAAGCTGTGGCTCAACATAATAAAATGTTTGCTATGAGCCTAGATATGGTTTTTAAAAACTATAAAAAAGGCTCTCACACAGATTCACCTCACCTCTTTATTCTCACCCCTAAGAGTAAAAGCTATTGTCAGTTATCTTCGGTAAAAACAATAAGTTTGGCAATATTCTTTCTGACTACCTCCATGCAACCTGCCCTAGCTGAAGAAAAACAGTTGCAAGCGTTACCACTTTTAGATGATGCCATAAACAACTCAATTATAAACAGAGAGGTATTAGCCCCGGTACTTATTAAAGAGATAGAAAACAGCGAACAAAAAGCGTTAGAATTTATCCCAATCAATGGTGAAAATTTAGATACTGCTAAAAATGTGCAGGATAAACTAATAAATATATCCCATGGATACAGCAATAAAAAATTGCTTTTTCAACCCATTAGCCAGGAAGAGATAAACTTAATAAATTCTACTATTATTTCGACTACTAAAACTGCAACTACCGCTATCCAAAAACCTTTACAGTTTATTCCCCTTAGTCATACCGATTCAAAGCCAGAAAATTCAGACAAACAGCCATTAAAGGCCGTCTCAGGCAATTTAACTGTTGGCAGACCAGAGGATATATTTCAAGATGTTAAAGAAAATAATAAAAAATTTAAAGAGTTAAGCAAAGATAAAAACAACAACAAAATAACCGAAATTTCATGGGCAGATGAAGATGCCATAACAGATTTAGTTGATATAGGCCCCGGTTCAGATGAGGGTTATCCTTTCCAAAATTTATTATCAAATGTGGACGGCGTAATCCTGTCAATTAAAAGTGTTACCTCATACAACGATAATTTTTTCACTACAAAAGATAACCATACAGCTTATATGTATGAGGTTCTCACCCCGGCAATTTCACTACAAGGAGATAACGAGACCCTAAAATTTAGTTGCGGTTTTAGCAGTACAATTGGCCTATTTAATGAGGATACTGCCGACAATTATGCTGACCATAACTTGAACGCCCGGGTCTCAACCAGGCTTTACGAGCAAGTGGCAGTTACCTTGACCACTTCTGGAAAATGGGGTCATGACGATCGCGGAAGTAATGATGATGTTGCTGATTCTGACTCTCCCAACAGACATTTTACACCATCAGCAGGATTAAAATTTAATCTTGGAGCAGAAGGTGGTATTGTAGGGTTAACAATAAATAGCAATATTACCAACACTATCTATCATAATCATAGAGCAACTACAAAAGATCTAGAAAAAGAGATAATAGGTCTGGATGTTGAGGCATCTGTAGCTCGTGGTCCTGAGTTATCAGTATTAACTGGTATTAATTTCCAATATAACAATTATGAACATCTAACAAATAAAACCAGTCAAGATCTTTATTATTTTGTTGGTGTAGATTGGAAGCCCAGTGATCTGTTTAACTTTAACGGTAAAATCGGTGGCCGGGAGAAATTTTTTATCAACGATGATACCTTACCCGCTTACGCAAGTTTTGCCTGGGGTCTTAGCATGAACTGGATTCCTTTAGAATATTCAACATATACTCTTGGCTCCAGAATGACTACCAGTGACTCCACAGGTAGTGCAGATCTTTTTTCTACAAGAAATGTTGATTTCTCTTGGTCTCATAAGTGGGCGGATTTTATTGCAACAGATTTAAACTCTGCATATTCCTGGAAGATTTCAGAAGGCAGTAGTCAGACAAAAGTTGATAAAATATTGAATTATGGTGCTAAAATAGGCTTAAGTATTGATGATTGGCTTAAGCTGGCGATGGGATATGACCACACCTCCTTGATGTCCAATAGTAGCAGCAGCAGTTATGAGCAAAACAAATTTCTACTAACCATCGAAGCTCAAATGTAGTGGTTATTATGTTTAAACAGTCAATTGATAGTAAAATAAAAAGCTGTAACAGAACCAAGCTGATACTGCTCTGTCTGATTTGCTATTTAATCTTGTGCTTAGGATTTCAAGAAAATGGAATATCTGGGGAGAGTGACTACCGCTTAGGTGTTGGAGACACTATATCAATTAGAGTATTTGATGAGCCAGACTTGAGTGTCAAAGTACTTCTTGGTGATACAGCATCATTCTCATTTCCCCTCTTAGGAGAACTTCAAGTTGAGGGCATGACTGTTAAAGAGGTGGAATCTCTCATAACGGTACGTTTAAAAGGGTCATACTTAATAGAGCCAAAGGTCAGTGTTTTAATTGTTGCGTACCGAAAATTTTATATAAAAGGAGAGGTAAAATCACCCGGTGAATACTCCTACTCCCCACAACTAACCATGGACAAAGTGATAAGCTTAGCTGGGGGGTTTACTACACGGGCCAATAAAAAGAAAATAAACGTACAGTCTGATAGAAACAATAAGGAAAAATCCCGTCGCGCCAACCTCAACACCATAATCCACCCTGGAGATGTAATAACTGTTGAGAGACGATTTTTTTAATTTAAGGCTTTATCAGCCCAATATTTATGGGCAAAAATGCTGTAGGCAGCGTATATACACAATAAACTGACAAAAAGAATCTCATCGCTAATTGCAAATGCAAAAGCGGTAATTGCAATTAAAGCCATAAAAGTTGCGATCCCCATTATGATGATAAGAGCTTGATTTACACTGAAACCAGCACTAAGAAGTAGATGGTGAATATGTTTCACATCAGGTTTGAACGGGTTTTTACCTATAGTTAATCTCCGCAAAATAGAACTAAATAGTTCAATTAACGGAATAGCCAAAAGCCAAAGTGCTCCCGCGGCAGGAAAAGCTGCTGCCACCTTATCTGCATTTTGGGGTGCATAAGATTGGGATAAAGAAATTGTAAACCAGACCAGAAACAGCCCCAACAACTTACTCCCTCCATCCCCCATAAAAAGTCGGGCCGACTTTTGACCAAAAAGCCGGGAATTAAAAATAAAAATTGGAATTAAAGCAGATATAATCATGATGATCATCTCTGCCTCAGCTACACGTCCCACAACAGTGGCAAGATAGAGCATGGCCAATAGTGATACCATGGTTAACCCAACAAGCAGACCATCAATTCCGTCTACCATGTTAAGGGCATTGATAACACCAACAATACAAATAATAGTAAAAGGTACCTCAAATATTCCCAGCTCTATGCTACCCAAACCAATTAGATTTCCCAAGGTCATAACTATTAGGCCACCACCTGCTGTTATTATAAGAGCGATGAGAATTTCTATAAAAAACCTTTTTTTAATTGATAATCCTACGCGATCATCCCACACTCCAATAAGCAGTATAAGAAGAGATGCCAACCAAAATCGTTCTTGATGTGGAATTGGGTTATTCAATATAAAAAATGCAGGAACTAGGCCCAAAAAAAGAGCTATACCACCAATCAATGGAATATTTTTCTCATGTTTTTTACGATGCGAAGGTCTGTCAACCAAACCTATAATTGGAGCTAAGAATATACCCAATAATATCCAAAAAAGAGTCCCAACAGATACAATAGCAATATTGAAAAATGGACTATTAAACAAAGTGATGTCTGAAATTTCAGTCATAAAAAATCATCACTACAAAAGAGTAGCACTTTATAAAAAAGAGATATCTAACGACATTTATCAATTGTTTGTTAATACTTTTGTAAACCACCTAACAATACCTGATTATCACTAAAAGTATAGTTTAAAATCTCTACAAAAGCACCCAACTTGATCAGCTATCGTATAACAGTATCAAATTTTTTTTATAGGTTTTATTGGTGGTTTGTCTATTGATTATGTGAGAATTAAATGATAGTGAATGTTTAAGCTAACGAACAAATATATAACTTACTAATAAATTAATGGTTTTTTGATAGTTATAACTCCTGAACTAAAGCTCTAAATAAATTGAGTACGATAATGGATGGCAAACAAGTACAACAAGCTGATAATCAACCACAATTAACAGTTGACGCAACATTTTCCCAAGCAGTTGAGTTTTTTAATGCTGAAAAATACATTGAGGCTGATAAACTTTGCACAGCTATAATCCAAAAAGCACCTAACCATATTGATGCTATAAATTTATTAGGGATTATAGCTCAAAAAGTAAATCGCCATGATTTGGCTGTGGAAATGTTTCAAAAAGCCATAAATATCGACAACAATATAGCCTTATTATACTATAATCTGGCAACGTCTCTCTATCCTCTCGGACGTATACAAGAGGCTGTTCAAGTTTTAAATACTGCTCTTAAAATCGCGCCTGAAAATATTCAAATAGCTAATTATTTGAACTAGGTATCCACTTTAATTAAGTGCTATCCATTTAAGTTAAGTTACTATCCCTTGGGGTTTTCTGCTTAGGATT
>JADFYX010000094.1 GCA_015232795.1 Magnetococcales bacterium | reverse complement strand
CCACATTGGGAGCTCAAAGGCTTGCTGACTTGTCCAAACAATTAGAGATGATGGGTAAAACAGGCCATGTTCAAGATGATGATGGGATCCTAACCGACATCATGAGGGAGGGAGAGTCTGTGCAGAAAGAAATTAAAAAAATTCTGGGAAATTGATCCCATAAAAACCTATTTGAAATGGTAGATTTCAATGAAAACTCTGCCAAGAAGGTGAACCAGTGAGAGATGTACTTGATCTTCTGATTATTGATGATTCCCCTGATGATGCCGAACTGTTGGTCATGGATCTAGAGAGAGGTGGATTCCAGGTGCAATGGAATCGTGTTGATTCCGAAGATGATTTACGCAAGGCACTATCAGAAAAACGGTGGAGTATTGTGCTTTGTGACTACCGGATGCCTAACCTTACTCCTGAACAGGCATTGAAAACAACACGTGCACTGGGTGGTGATGTACCTCTTATTGTCGTTTCTGGTACAATTCGCGACCAAGACGCAGTTAGCCTTTTCAAAGAAGGAGCTAAGGATTTTCTTCCTAAGGACAATCTAATTCGTCTGCCAGTGATAATTCATCGTGAGTTGTTAGAATTTGAGTCTCGGGAAAAAAGACGTTTGGCAGAACGTGCTTTACATAAGTCCAATGCTGAGTTGGCTCAACTTAACAGACGGCTCAAGGAAGTTGTCAAGTCCACTGAGGTATTATCTGTTTTTTCTCAGGTTAAAGATTTTGGCATAAGGTTGCTGGAAGAGTTCTCCAGGCACATGATGGCAGAGGGGGGAAGTCTTTACCTGCGAGAGGAAAATGGCTTTCGCTTGAGTCACTCCCTGGACCCTGGCCATGCTCCTGATTATATTTCCCTCCCCCTTAGAGAGGGGTCTGTCCTCAATAAAGCCCTCGTTGAACAAACACCTGTTTTAATTAAAAAAGTTGAAGAGTTTCCTGGTGTGGGTACAAGTGGATGGCCAGGATACATGAACAGTTCAATCCTTGTTTTTCCACTTCAAGATATGGATGGGGTCGTGAACGGGCTTCTTTCATTGCACAGCAAGAGTGGACCTGCCTTTGTGGAACAGGACAAGGAGATTGGTCTGGTGCTAGCCTCCTATGGTTGTGAAGTCTTACGGACCTTGCAAACTAAAGAGAAAGTTCTGGAAAATCAAGAACGTTACCATTCCCTCACCCAGTCTGCCAAAGACGCCATCATCACGACCAACAAGGAAGGTCGTATTACCTCCTGGAATAACGGTGCTCAAGCTGTTTTTCAATACAACGAGGAGGAGATTCTAGATTGTCCTGTCACTCTTATTATGCCCGAGCGCTTCCATAAGAAGCATTTGTGTAACTTTGAGAAAGCTGTTGCCACTGGCAAAGGTCCCATGATAGGGCAAACTATTGAATTGGTTGGGAGAAGAAAGGACGGCACTGAATTTCCATTAGAAATTTCTATTTCAACCTGGGTGCAAAGAAATAGTAGATTTTTCTCAGCCATCCTCCGAGATATCACTGACCGTAAACAGGCCGAGGCGGCAATTAACAGCCGTGAGGATATTTTAGAGGTAGTACGTTTTGCTGCTCAATCATTTCTTAAATCTTCGAGTTGGGAGACAAGTCTTCCAGAATTGATGAAACGTTTAGGAATGGCTGTCAAAGTTAGCCGAGTCTATCTGTTCAAAAATCATTCCCTTAACGGGGAGGGTTTAATTACCAACCAAATAGCGGAATGGTGTGCTGCAGATATTACATCCCAAATAGACTCCGAACTTGTTCATAATTTTTCCTATCAGCTAGGGAGTATGGAACGTTGGCAAAGGGAGATGGAAAAAGGGGGTGAGATTGTTGGCCATGTTCGAGATTTTCCAATTAGCGAACAAAAAATATTATCGGCCCAGAACATCCTCTCTATAGTGGTGGTTCCCATCATGGTGGAAAATCTCTGGTGGGGATTCATTGGATTTGATGAATGTGTCAGCGAACGGGTGTGGTCGGAAGTAGAACGTGACGCCTTGCGAGCTGCCAGTGGCACTATCGGGGCTGCCATTGCTAGAGAACAAAATGAAACCAGCCTATTTGAGACCAAGAATCTTCTGGAACGTATTTTTTCCAATCTACATACCAGTATCGTCTACCTTGATTCCCAATTCAATTTTATCCGGGTAAATGAACGGTATGCCAAGGATTGTGGGCATCCGGTAGAATTTTTTACTGGTAAAAACCATTTCGATCTTTATCCCCATAAGGAAAACCAAGCCATTTTCCAACGGGTGGTGGATACTGGGGAACCATTTTCCATTTTAGCCAAACCATTTGAATTTCCTGACCATCCGGAGTGGGGAGTGACCTACTGGGATTGGACCCTGACACCACTCAAAAAAAAGGATGGCACTGTAGAAACTCTGGTATTTCATCTGATGGATGTTACCGACCAAAAACAGATCGAGATAGCCCTACGGATGAGCAAAGAGCAAGCAGTGGCGGCCAACCAGGCAAAGAGTGAATTCCTGGCAGTCATGAGTCATGAGATCCGTACCCCTCTCAATGCCGTTCTGGGCATGGCTGATGTTCTTATGGAAACCAATCTTGATGTGGAACAATCACGCTATATGGAAGTATTAAATAGAGCAGGAGAAAATATGCTCTATTTGATCGAAGACATTCTTGACCTTACCCAGATTGAATATGGATTGATTTCACTGGAGAAGCAATCTGTTGATCTACCGGGATTGGTTCGGACCGCAATCGAGATCCAGGCTCAGAATGCCGAGCGCAAAGGGTTGATTTTGAATTATCGAATCAACCCTGAAGTACCGGATTTGATTAACAGTGATCCCAAGCAGATACGGCAGATATTGCTCAATCTCTTGGGGAATGCGGTCAAGTTCACAGATCAGGGAAATGTTGACCTTGCGGTGTCACAACCAGACCATCAAACCCTGCTTTTTTCAATATCTGATACTGGAATTGGCATTCCAAAGGAAAAACAGGAGTTGATCTTCGAGCCATTTTCCCTAGCGGATGCTTCTACTACCCGCCGACATGGGGGGGCTGGTTTGGGGCTTTCACTCTGCAAACGCTTAGCAGATGCCATGGGTGGTCGAATTTGGGTAGAGAGCGAGCTTGGGATTGGGAGTACCTTCCACTTTTCAATACCTTTGACATTTGAAGAACAGAAAACCGAGCAGCCTTTGTCAATTTTAAATAAGGTCGAAAAAAATCCATTGGAGCAGAAAATACAGCAAACCAGCAAAACATGCTCTATCTTGCTGGTAGAGGACGTAGAAGAGAACGCCATGGTTATAGAAGCCTATCTCAATAATACCCCACACCAGATGGATATTACTGAGGATGGCGCGCAAGCTGTAGAAAAAGTCAAGTCTGGAAAGAGATATGATCTCGTATTGATGGATATTCAGATGGAAGG
Source organism: Magnetococcales bacterium (assembly GCA_015232795.1). Lineage (GTDB taxonomy): Bacteria > Pseudomonadota > Magnetococcia > Magnetococcales > JADFYX01. The sequence goes on along the minus strand of JADFYX010000094.1, from coordinate 5,436 downwards.
TATGGACGGTCTTGAGGCAACCCGGCAGATTCGGAAATGGGAAGAGGAGCAGTCACGTTCTAGGAACTTGATCGTAGCCTTGAGTGCTCATGCCATGAAAGGAGACAAAGAAAAATCATTAGCCGCTGGTTGCGACGACCACATTACCAAGCCTATATCCAAGAAAAAGCTGTTGGAGGTGATTGAGGGATTTGCAAAATAGAGCACCTGACTGTCATGGTAGTTTGCCTTAGCATCTTCCACCACATTCAGGGCAACTGCAACCATATGACCATCACATATTCAAATTATTTATAAGTTTAAAAGTGTTTAAAGAGCAGTTCATGAACATCAAAGCCGATAACCTAACGAACCCGGATAGTGATAGTGGTCAATGCAAATTGGCAAAACCTATCTGCCCTATCTGCGACACAATAGGAAAAGCAGTTAAAACCGTTACACCCCAACATACCCTGAAAAGACAATATCGTAATAAAGTTGATAATGGTGGAAATTACCATTTTTGTGAAAACCCACAATGTGATGTCGTTTATTTTGATTGTGTTTCAGAAAGCCTCTTTAAACAGGAACATTTGATCAATCGTGTCACTATCAAGGATGAACACCCCAAGACACCATTATGTTATTGCTACAAGGTGTTAAAAGAGGATGTGCTAAATGATTTTGAAAAAACAGGAACTACACAAGTAGTTGCCAAAATCAAAAAGAGTATGAAAAAGCATGGCTGCCAATGTGAAAAATTGAATCCCCGTGGAGGGTGCTGTCTCATGGATATTGAGGCTTGGTTACAAGGTTATTAAATAGATAGTAGCCAATCCAGTTTTCTAATATTATAGTCACATAATGTAGTCACTTAGGAAGGATATGCCCTATGATTAGTATCAATGTACGTGAGGCAAAGGCAAATCTCTCTTTCATATTGCGACAGGTTGAGCAGGGCGAAGAGATTTAAATTCTTCGTCGTGGCAAGCCTGTTGCCGTGCAGACCTAAATTACAACCCAACCTGTTGCAGTGTCAGAAATGAAAGGATTTCGGGATCAAATAACCGTAACTGGTGAACCATCATCAACAACTCTTACCAAACTCCGTGCTGAGGCGAGGTATTGAACCACTTCAATTACCTAAAAACTGGCTAGGTCAGCTTTTCCACAACCTAGAATATACATTCAACCTTTGCAAGAAAGCTAGCTAATAATCAACCTGAGAAATCATGCCTTAGGGCTTGGTATCGTTAATATTATTTCCAACCCACCTTCTGGACAATTTCTTAGTTTAAGCTCACCGCCGTGAGATCTTATGACATTTCGGGAAATTGCCAGGCCCAAGCCAGTTCCTCCGGTTTTTCGGTTACGAGACTCTTCCAAACGGACAAAAGGCTCAAGAACCTTTTCAAAATCCTCTTCGGGGATACCCGGTCCATTGTCGGCAATTGATATTCTAAGCCTGCTTCCCAAAACATCTGCTCTTACTTTTGCACGTTTTCCATAAGTGACAGCATTTAAAAGCAGGTTATTGAGACACCTTTTCAAGCTTTTGGGCATAACTGGAAAGGGGGGTAAATCAGAGCACTGTATGTGGACCTCATGACCAAGCTCTGCAAACTCCTCCTGGAGTTTTTCCAACATAGAAAGCATATCTACCTTCTGCACTTCTTCCATCCCTTCCATGCCTCTTATATAGTCCAAAGCTGCCCCGGTCATCCCCTCCATTTCAGTTAGGTTACGCAATAAATCATCTTGGGTTTTTTCATCAGCTAGTCGCTCTATTCGTAAGCGCATCCGGGTTAGAGGAGTTTTTAAGTCGTGGGAGATTGCCGCGAGCAAATGTGTGCGTTCATGAATATAACGCACAATTCGGGCTTGCATGGTATTTAATGCTTCTGCGGATCGCCGGACTTCACTAGGACCAGAAACCACCATGGGAGAGCGATTGATATCGTCTCCCAAAGCTTGTGCCGTGCTGGATAATAGAGATAGTGGTCGTGTAACAAGGCGCACAGCCAAAAATGCCAGAGAGGTAACCAGCACAAACAAGATAGCAAGAGATGGGATTAGATGTTGAGGCCAAGTAAAGACCTCTTTGGGTAGATGGTTGTGGAACTCTAACCAACTACCGTCTGAAAGACGCACCTGAGCCAAAAAAGAGATAGCTTGGGGGAAAATCCTATTCATCGTCACCATGTGGTTTTGATGGTGGCGACGCATCATCATGGCTGGCATTTGATGGGCCATGGAATTCATCATGTTAGTTGGGATAGGTTGCTGCCCCTCCTCCACATTCATAATGGCAATGCGTAACTGCCAACCATCTCCCAAATAGTTTTTTAAAAGATTGCGAACGTGTTGTTCCTCTTTATCATCCGACTTAACATCTGCCATTGGTGGCTCACCATCCAGAAAACGCACAAACTGCAACGGGGTTTCAACTATAGAGGCGATTTTGTGTCTTTCATCATTTGGTAAAGGGTCCAGTAGTTGTACGATTGTGGCAAATCGCTGTGCAGCCTGAATACCGCCAAAAGATGACAAAGCCTGATTTCTGTCATTTAGATGAATTGCAGCACTTGAGATAAGGGCCAAGAAAACTCCGGCAAACAAAATCAACACCATTTGCCCTGAGAGTGAGCCGGGCCATAAACGAATCACTGTATTTCCTCCACTTTTGCGGTCAACATATAGCCTTTTCCCCATACCGTTTTAATAATTTTTGGATTTTTTCTATCATCCCGCAGACGTTTACGTAGACGACCGATCTGTACATCAATGCTACGGTCAAAGATAGTTGCCTCGCGCATGGAGTAGAATGCCATTATCCGGTCTCGGTCTAGAATTTCATTTGGATGTTGCAAAAAGGCTTGCAGCAGGACTGATTCCCCTTTGGTCAACTCGACAATTACCCCATCTGGTGATGACAACTGCTGGGCCAAAAGATGGAAAGTCCATCCCGAAAATTTGATTTGGGAAATCTCCTTGGGTTTACTCTCTTTGGGCATAGCACGAGAGCGACGCAAAACACTTTTAATTCTGGCGAGAAGCTCCCTTGCGCTAAAGGGTTTGGGCATATAATCATCCGCACCCATTTCCAGACCAATAATACGGTCAGTTTCTCCTCCTCTGGCAGTTAACATTATTACCGGAATAGCTGCCGTTTCATCACTAACACTCAGTTTTTTGCAGAGGGTAAGGCCATCCTCACCCGGCAGCATCAAATCCATGATGATGACATCAGGCTCCCAGCCTGCCAACAGTTCCCACATCCCCTCGCCGCCTCCTACTGCACGCACCTGACAGCCATTCTCAACTAGATATTCTTGTATAAGGGTCCGAGTCTCCTCATCATCCTCAACAATCAAAACAGTGTCACCTTGGGCTTGGTTAGCGTTGCTCATGTTTTGGCTATCCTTAATTTGCTTTGCTCAGAGCTTGTGAAAAAAATGGAACCCTAACCCAAAAAAGTACGACAGAATTGTTACTTTTAAGAGGTAAACATGACATGAATGTGACATTTGTTCTGGCCCGGTAACAGTGCTGTAGCAATATGGATGACCTGTAATAATTATGTTTAATTTCAGACAAATGGTAGCAAATCTTTTACAATAAAACACTATAAAAAAAGGATATTTTCTTGCTATATTTGAGTCGAAAGAAATAAGCAAGAAGATAATCTGGATTATCCGGTTAACCATTATAACTTAAACCTGGAGGTCGCCATGAACAAAACTACATCAAAAACATTTTTGAGCCTGGCCGCAATAGCTGTTATTGCATTTGGCACATACACTGCTGTAGGTGCCTTCGCCCATGGGGTAGGTGGAATGGGAACCTCTGGGTATCATGGCATGATGGGGTCGAGCATGATGGGATCTCAACATGGTCAATTTAACCACCAAGGTATGATGGGGTCGACAATGATGGGGGCAACAGGAACTCACATGACAGACCCTGCCACCACTACTCAATACCTGGACACATTAAAGGGGCAATTAAAAATTACCAGCCAACAAGAAAACGCCTGGAAGCAGTTTGCCCAAACCGTCACAGAGCAATCTACCACCCATGATGATTTAATTCGCACCATGCACGGCAGCACTGCCGATAGTACAGATTTGACAGATCAACACCTACAGGCCATGGGGCAAGCAATTGCAAACCACCAAAATGTTTCTCAAGCATTCCAGGCCCTCTATGACCAGTTTGATACCAACCAGAAAAGCCAAGCAAACCAAGTAACATCAGGCTGCCCAGGGTGGGGTGGAAGCAATATCTAAACAGTGATGGAGGTAAGTATTAATCAAAACAAAGGGACTATCTGTTTGTAAAAACCAAATGGATATTACGAATCTAGGAGGAACAATCATGGCAACGACCCAGGAAGCTTATCTCGTTACACGAACCTTGAAGGTAGAGGAGATGGTTTGTGTTGAGTGTGAAGAGATAATCGCTGAAGCACTCACAATGTTGAGCGGAGTCACTGCTGTAGATTCAAACTGGGAAAAGGGGCAGGTAACGGCCTCCTACGATTTACATAAAACCCATATCCAAGAGTTGGAAAAATTACTTTCTGACATCGGTTATCCACCGAGTAAAGGCTTTCTAGCACGTAAAATGAGAGATTGGATCCATTATACTGAAAAGAATGAGGTGGATAATCTGAAACACGTTGGGCACTGCTGTAGTAAACCACCAGCAGGGGCATAATCAGCAAATAATCCAGATTCGGCAGTTGGCGGTGTGTACATGGCATAAGATATTGGTTTATCTGGTGTATCAGGAGAAATCGCGGTCACCTTGTTACTGAAGTTTCACCGTTTTGTTTACGCTACCATACGCAAAAGCACTGAGGCCAAGGTGTTTTGTGTGGGTTTGCTAGATTTTAGCAAACCCTTTAAAAAGTCATCTGTTAAAACAGATTTTGCGATTGTTCGTCGAATATCAGAGAAAGCAAAACTACCACGCCCATTTACCCGATGTCTGCGTGTTAGACTGGAATCCAGTTTAGAAGCATAGATCCAGGTTATGGTCATGGCCATCATGCAAAATTGCAGATGATTTTTTACAGCAACCTTGTTTCGAGTCTGGCTGCGTTGGCTGCCAATATCCTGTTTCAGCTCTTTGAAGGCGGCCTCAATTTTCCACCTTGCAGCATAGAATTCAATGATTTGTTCAATGGAAATGGTCATGTCTGTGGTGAATAAAGCCACCCACTGGGAACGATGGAAGACCCAGACTATGCGTACTGGGCACTTGAGAGTTTTCAGCATAAATACACTGGAGAAAGCATTGACAGTGCGGCGTTTTCCATAGGTGTCAACGTTATAAGTTGATGCCAAGTCCCTATACTTGGAGGCAAGCTGAGAAACTGAGCCAAGACGTTTCCCATATTTCCATGCACCTCTTGACGTGCCAGGAATTTTTGGAGGCGGATTGTCATACACT
>JADFYX010000093.1 GCA_015232795.1 Magnetococcales bacterium | reverse complement strand
TAGCAAGCCTTGCCATACCAAGTGACGCCATATTCAAGCGAGATGGTAGGGTCATCAAGGAAATTGCCACACTTTTCAACCTTGTTGGTATGGCGATCAAGGAAGATTTCACCCTGCCATAAGCATTAGCAAACCCATTGCCAATAGCAGTATTAGCAGCGGTAACTGTACCTAAAATGCGTGTTCTTATAGTTGCTATCTGTGTAGCAACATTCATTTGATTGGTTTGTATTGTTGCTAGTGCAATACCTGCTCGCACACGTTGCCAAACCGATACCGTTGATAGAGCAGCACCCTTTACAAAGGTAAAGCCGTATCCCAGACCAATAGTTGCAACCTTGGCAGTTATCAAACCGCCAACCACCATCATAATACCTTTGGTCAATAGCGGATGTTCTTGGGTAAAATCGGCTATAGCAGAGGAGCCAGCACGAAAAACACTGACAGCAGCGTTCAACGGAGGCAATAGTGCCGACCCTAAATTGATACCAACTTCTAAAACCTGGTTTTTTAGTAAGATTAAATTATTTTCTGTAGTGCTGGCTTTTGCTTCAAATTCTGCCTGCATAGAACCAGCATATTTTGTTTTATCAGCGGTCAAAGCCAATGCTTTGCGGTACTCATCAAGAGAGCCAATCAGCAATGCGGCATCGTCAGCAAACTCCATCCCAAGCATGTCTGACAGATATCCAGCTCGGTCCTGTTTATCTACCCCTTCCAACGCCTCAAAAAAGCCCATTAAAGCACTTTGGGCATCTTGGGCTATGGCTTCTTCCATACCTTCGGCACTCAAACCAATATCACCCAAAGCCGATTGGAATTTTTTCCCCTGTTTGGTTGCAAGCTGTAACTTGGATAGCATGGCATTTATAGCAGTGCCAGCAACCTCCGGCGGTTTTCCCAAAGCAACAAAAGAGCTACCCAAAGCAGCTACCTGCACAGCACTAAGACCAAACTGTTTTGCAGTACCGCCAACTCGCATCAAAACATTGACAATCTCAGAGGCTTTTGCAGCTCCATTGTTGGAGAGATGGTTAATAGCATCACCTAAACCATCTATTTTTTTAATGGGTATTTTATAGACATTGGAGAGCTTACCCATAGCATCACCAGCCTCAGACGGCAGCATATCAAATGCAGTGGCCATCTTTGCTGTAGCACGGGTAAAATCTAATATATCTTCCTCTGCAACTCCCAACTGCCCACCAGACGCTGCAATAGCAGATAAACCAAGTACAGTAATTGGAATATCTCGAGACATCTTTTTAAGACTAGCACCCATCTTTACCAAACCGTCTGGCTCAGAAAAATCCACAACCTTATTCACATCGGACATGGCCGACTCAAATTTAACAGCAGCTGTAGCTGGAGCAACAAGAGCAGCTCCAAGAGCAACCGCATCCATCATCTGCCCACGCAAAGCATCACGGCGACCCATATTGTCATTTATGCGCTGCTGGGTTTTTCCTAAAGCCTGATACCGTAAACGCAGAGAATCAACAGAATCACCAAGCCTCTCTTGTTGACTTCGCAGATTCTTGGTGCTCTCCCCAGCAGCTTTCATCTTCTGCTTGAGATTTTGCAGGGCTGTGCTGTTTTTATCCCATGCTATTCGGGCTTTTTGTGCAGCTTTTTCTGCTTGGGCAAGGCTGCGGATCTGCGCCTGGGTCGGCTCTTTGGTCTGGGCTATCTCCCTGTTGAGACTGGCAACAGTTTTTTGCGCTGTTTTCCAGGCTATTTGAGCAACTTTGGTTTTCTCTTTTAGCTGTTCAAACTGCCCAAGGCGACCAGATCTAGCCTCTAACTGCTTAATAGCACCACCTAGCTTCGCCACCTGTTGGGGTGCCGTTTTAAAAACAGAGCGAAAACCGGACGATAAAGTAGCCCCGATTTCAACTGATATTTTGTGGTTGCTAGGCATTGTTATTGTTTTGGTTCCATCTCTTTTAAATCGTTAAGCCAATCAATAAGGGTTTCAACTTCCATATCCATCAACCAATCACCCAACCCACCACCAGTGTGTGAGGTCAGCATTAAGCAAGCCTTCCTCACACTACTGGCATCTAGGATAAAAAACCTGTAAAGAGCTTTTGCAAAGCTGCATAATCCTTCAGATCTAAATCCTTGATGGTTTCTGGGGTTTGATCACATAGGTTGGCAAAGAGGGTCAATTCACGTTCCGATTCAACCCCAGCAGTCTCAACAGCTAATTGATCCCGTACTTTAGGTCGGCGCATTGTGAGGGATTTAAGCTCAACGCCATGTACCACAATTGGATATTCAAGGTTGATGGAATTTTTATCTCTGTTGTCCAAGGGTTTACTCCTTTAAAAAAGTTTAAATAATTTCAATCATGGGCGACCAATTAATGGCCCCCATGTGTGAAGCTACTTTGTTGGATTATCTACCTACCCACGAGACCCCGGCTTAATAGTAGCAAGGTATCTTGTTCGGTCTTGATCTGCTCAACGCTGTTAGCTACCCTCCTTACAGCCAAATGTTTGCACGACTTACAGCCCAATTGCTGCACGAATTTCTACCATCTGATCCACACCATCGACAATGCGGATCATATTAACGGCATCAACTTCATAGATAACCTCACCGTTCACCTCTAGCCGATAGTAGCGACAGGAAACTTTGCACTTTTTCTCGGTCTTTGTTGCTGCTTTCCAGGTTCCCATATCGATCTCAGTAAACATGCCACGCACAACTATGAGAACAGACGCAACAGAGCCGTCATCACTCTGGCTAGCACCTTTAAGCGTTGCTTTAACCGGACTACCAGAAGCCAAACCAAACAGCTTTAAAACTTCGGTGTTGTATTCTGATAGGGTGAACTCACACATGAGCTTTTCCAAACCCATATCAATATCAATAGGAACTCCCATCCCACCAGCCCGATGCTCCTCTGTTTTGACAACAAGCTTGGGCGGTGTCAGTTCTGTAACTTTTCCGGCTAAACCACGGCCATCAACAAAAAGTGAAAAATCTTTTAGAGTAGAGCCAATCATGTAAAGATCTCCTCAATGTAGTCATTAACCATGTGGGAACGGAAAGTTATATGTTCGGCTGGGTAAGGTGGGGTAAAGTCAAAATCAAAATAGACCTTACCATCGGCTACCTGGGTAGGCGTGTTAAGGTCGGGATCTGCCCATACCTTGCCACCAAGAATTGCCCCAATAGCCTTTAAATGATCCAGATAAGCCTGCACACCGTTCACCACATCCTGCACATAGGTTTTGGTAATATTGCGGTCTACAGCCCACATATGCGCCCTTTGCAGAGAGTCATGGATTAAGTCAGCAGTACGACGTACAGAGACCATAGCCCACTTAGGATCACCAGAGCATGAACGGTTGCCCCACAAACGATATCCATCTTGCTGGATGATCGTGGCCACCTCATTTTCATTTAGCAGATTGGCTCGGCAGTTGGCATCACCAAGGGTGAAAGATACCGCACGAGCCGTACCCATAATGCCGTACATCTGCCGATTGGATGGTGACCACCAAAACCCACGCTCATTATCAGATTTTGAGATTATACCAGCGACTCTAGCCGATGCTGGCAATATAGCTATCTCCTCTTTGTTGGTATCCCAAACCTTAACCCAAGGATCGACAACATATAGCCGTGCTGATCCAAAATCTTCACGATAGGTGATTGCATCAGAATCATTGGTATTGGGACCATCAGCAATAATCAAAGATCGCAGTTGATCGGCAATTCCAAGAAGCTCGGCAACCACCGGGTTGGCAGCACCCTCTGGGCGTTGATGGGTAAAACCAGGGGCGATAAGCAGACGGGGAACAACCTTTACCACCGATTCTGCCCCCAACAGAGCTTGCACACCTTCATAAGCACCTGTTGTAGGATCAACCCCACCTATCACATTGGATATGGTGGCAGCCTCATCAACCCCTTCAGCGACCCGAATCACCACCACCATGGCACCACCCTGATCAAAAATACCATCCATGGCTTTGGACAGGGTTCCATTAAGGCCAAGCTTGGCAGCTTCCTGACGTGAACCTGCAATCAAAACAGGGGTGTTAAGGGGGAAGTTGTTACCAGTACCATTGGCTAAATAGGTTTTTAAAAATGGAGCAACAACACCCAAACCATCTGAAGTACCAGCATCGGCAACAGTCACTTTTAAAGAGGCTTCTGCATCGCCATTTACTTCAGCAAGGACATCTGCAGCCGTTGAGGTGATCACACCACCAGCATCCGTTGCCAGGGTGACAACAATGGCATTACCAGACGTTGCCACCGAAAGTGCAACGCTAGCTGAGGCAGGATCTTTCAAGATGATAGAGACTGTGTTACCCAAAACACCAAGAGCAGATGGTGCGCTCCATAAAAGAGCGGTATTATCCGCCTCTTTTCCGCTTGTCATGGTTGATGCAGTTGTTATTTCATCATCAGGTGCGGTCCCTACTACACCGATCACACTAGATTTAACAGACCGTATTGGACGTGGGCCGGAATCTATTTCTACGACTTCGGCACCATGTATAAACTGTTCGGGCATGGGTTACTCCTTTTTTAAATACGTTTTACAACGAAATTATATTATTTATGGATATGGTTTGGCGTGTTTCCACCGCCATCAATTATCTCTCCATCTGCGGCAATATCCCCTGAGACAGCCAATGATGCAGCCGTGGAGATATTGCCAGAAACATGCAAGGTTCCTTGGATAGTCACACCGTCAGTTGCTGTTATCAGAACAGGCCCGGCTGTTACCGTTACTTGATCTGCTGTGACTATGACCTGTCCGGCTGTGACTATGACCTGTCCGGCTGTATAGACATTCAGTATCTTGGCTGCCCGGTCATATTCCACCCAAGCACCGTCATCAAACTCAACGCGCCTGACTGTCTCCAGGTTTGCTGGTGGTGAATGCAGCGTTTGATACAAACTTGGCAGCACCACCCCTTGGGCCGGATCTCCACCAGGGGAGAGAATAACAACCTGCTCACCAACCTCCGGTGCCCACCAATCCACATCTTTTGAAGCTCGTCTGGTGAGCCAGGGTATCCAGCCCGTCAACTGCTCTCCACTCTCTACCCGAACCAGGGCTTTTATGTAGTCAGCCTCTTTAATAGTGCCGATACGAATCAGGTTATCTAAAAGGCGATACAACTCAGAAATGTCGTAAGAATCAGACATCAGTGACTACCTCATCGTAATCATCCTCATGACCACTACCAATTTCAGGGTCAATACCCAGATAAACCGCTTGTGGTAGCACCCCTTCTTCATCAACACTGCTTTGCAGGTAGATATCTTGCTCCCAACTTACCCCCCACAAAGCAACTCTTGTGTTGCCGATTGATGAAGAAAACAAATTTTGTGCATGAGTATTTGTGGGAATTCCTAAATTAATTTGTCCCCAGTTTTGATCATGTAGATGAACCGTTAAAGCCTCGACCAGGTTGATGGCTGCCACTTCACTGGAAAGTTCACGAGTATTTGCTGTAATGATATAGGCAACCAATTTCAGGGTTGCATATGGACGGCCTGCACCGTCACTATCTGTTTTAGGTATTCCCAGAAGAGCAACCCGGATTGCTGGTGTTCTGGCTGACAAATTCTTAAGGTCAGCAGCAACAAACCGCCCTTTATGGGTCTTACAATCCTGCAAATCCGGCATAACAGAATGCAAATTATCGACAATGGTTTGCAGTAGATTGGTGATAATCATGATCTTGTAATCTCCCGATCTAGCCAATCATCAACAACCCCAACAAGGTCATCACTGTTATCGGCAGAAAATCCTAAATATGGTCGTGGCTTGATATAATCCATACCCACCTCAGCCCCACCAAACTGGTGTATTGCTGCATATATTAGGTTGCTGCCCACATGGGCAGTCTCCCCATCGACAAAAGCATTTATAGAGTCAAGGAGATCTCCCTCACCCTCTAAAAGAGAGTGACCACCATGCCGGGTTTCTGCGTATGAATCCGACCATTCCTCCCAGGCGGTACCGTCTGGAGCCTCTTTTTCCTCTGCAATCCTGCGTCGGGTTTGGCTTTCACCTTCAGCAGCCAAAGCCTCGGTTAAACTGCCTAACTCCAGTCCAGCGAGATTGTTAAGCCTTGCTTGCAGGCGTTCCAACCCCTGGGCATTGATAATAATGGCTGTCCCGGTCATCTACCAAACACTCCGCATACCATTTAACTGGCCTGATTGACTCTCCATAACAACCACATCATCCCCTGCAACTGGCTGGGCAATGGGTAAATTAGCCCGACCAGCAGAGATATCTTTCAAAAAAGCAATTGCAGCCTTATGGCGTTTTTCGTCCCCTTCATCCTCTGGACCTGAAGGAGCCATCGTATAGATGGCAATATCTACACAAAGACCAATTAAAACCTTGGGAACTGTGGCTAACGGCAAGGAATAGCGTTGCCCAATATAGGCATCAATGGTGGATGAAGCAGACTCCAGAGCTAGATCAACGGCATCTTGATCTAGCTCATCGTCTCCATTACGGTCAGCCAACGGGAAGACAACACCCTCTCCCCGGCGACTGACCATATCGGCTTGTGTGGCGTAGACTGTCATAAATCTAAATGAGCCAAGGAGTGTTAAGAATCTTGACCAAACCTTGGTTTACATTGTCGGTACCGTCTGTTTTCCGAGCCACAGAGAGAATCTCAGCAGCTTTTTTACGGTTGGATGCACCAACCACTAGAAGATTGGGTTTAATACCCAAAGGAACTTTACCCTCCTCATCATCTCGGCGTATTTGGGAAACCATGGCATCATAGGCAAGGTCAAAATTTGCCTCGGTAAGCTCTGCCTGAGAGCCAAAAGCAGTCTGCCAAAAACCGTACCCGACATTACAACGGGTTGTGGCACCATACAGATACTCATCTCGCATAAATACGTGGTCGGACGATTTAGGATCTTCTTTGGCAATAAGAGAATATTTCTCCCGTTCTTGAAAAATAAGCGGCTTTAAAGGCTGAGTAGTATCCAGCAGATACCAAGCAGGGCTAGAGCCTGTCTGAATATTACTGACATCTCCACTATCAGTGGGATGGTCAGCAGCAAAAAATGGTTTTTTATCGTAACAGAGACTGCTAAATCCCGATGCAAGCATGGCAAATACCAACTGGTTGGGAAACTGTTTGCCCATTTTGCCCATCATCTCAAAGCGCACAGCATAAGTGCCATATGAATCATCTTTGATATCATCGGCAGGGACTGCTACGGTATCCTCAAATTTGCGGTTTTTAATGGTGTAGTCATACACACCCATGGCGTTGATATGCCGTTTGCCGATCCACTCCCGTAGCCCCGGCAACTCACCCAACCAAGGGTAGATGTTACCTTTGCTAGTAGATGGAATCGATTGGGCGATTTGCTGCCAATCATCCTCAACACCTTTAAAACCTTTATTAAATGCTGCTTTAAAAGCGATACCAAGCCCTGCCAGATTTGAACTATTAATAATCATATCTACCCCTAACCCAACGCAACCCAGACACCATCACTGTCCAGATCCATAATTTTACCTGCGACACTACGAGTGCCAGTACCATCGGTAGCTGCAACAGTTTGATCATCCACCACATAGGCGTTACCGCCAATATGGGTACGGTCAACTGTGTCAGTGCCATCATTGATAAATCTGGCAGTTACCCGTTCCACGCTGACCAGCGCATCTCCAGCAGCACCACCACTATTATCAGCTCGACCAAGAGCCATACCCACCACGGTCAGGTCGGTAGCAGTAGCACCAGGTACTGCATTTCCAGCAGCATCAAGGGCAACAATACCGCCTTCATAAATTAAAGTTGCTGCAGCAACAGGATGGGCAAAAGTACCACCTTCACAACGCACTGTTTTACGGCCAGCAGTTAACGCGCTCACTATTCACCTTCCTTTTTAGCTGCCAAAAATTCCTCTTTGGAGATACCAGCCTGTTTACAGACGGCCATCTCATCATCAGTCCAAGAGCCTTCACCTGCACCACCATCAGCAGGATCTTTGTCTTGGGTTTGTGTACCCTTCAAAGCTGCAATAGCTGGCGTTGTTTCCAGATAGCTTTTGAGAGATGCCACTTGTAGGGTTTTGGCCCATCCCAGTTGTGCTGGCAGAAGCTTACCAGCAGCCACACCATCAGCAATCAAAGCGGCCTTCTGGGACTCTTCTTGACCTGACTTAAGGGCTGCAATCTCCGTTTTCAGCTCCTCAACCATAGTCACAGGTACAAAATGCGCCGGATCTGGCGGTTCTGCTTTAGCGGTGGCCACCGCCTCTTCAGATTGTTTGGCTGTCTGTTTTAGAGCAGCAATTTTAGCTGTTACCTCATCATCGGTAGCGGTCACGGCAAGACCGAGAGCACCCCTCAATTGTTTTGGCTCCACTTGTGGTATCTCCTGTTTAGCTTGGTTTTGAAAACGGGCAGCAGCACGGCTATGTAAATCAGCCATACCATCTATTGCCGGGAAATTGACCAGTGCTGCATGCAGGATATCAATGACAATCCCGGTATTCTGGTCGTAAGTAAAAACAGGTGAGATATAACGATATTCACCCTTTTCTATGTAATTAACTGCGGTTTCGGTAAACTGCACATTTACCGCCCAAAGGCCATCATCTCGCCACTCAAGGGATTTAAACCAACCAGCAGCAGGAGCTGGCTGACCATTCCATTCGGCGTTGATGGTCTGGTGTTCATAGTCAATAACCAGATCATTTGCTCTGGCTGCCACATTAGCTATCACCACTTTGGCAATATCAGCATCCAACCGCCAAGCTTTCAGACCATATGGCCGACCATCTCCAGCCCGGAACTCACCAGCAGGAAATAACTGGATTTCACCTGCAGCAGATGCAATCTCGAAAACACAGACGGCGAGGCCGA
>JADFYX010000092.1 GCA_015232795.1 Magnetococcales bacterium | reverse complement strand
TACTGTCGTCGTGATATTGGTTATAGAGCTATTGCTAGGGAAGACAAATGAGTAAAAAACCTGTTGTTGGTATATTAATGGGATCTGATTCTGATTTTGAGGTAATGCAGGAGGCTGGTAAAACCTTGAAGGGGTTTGATATTGCATTTGAAATGATGGTTACATCAGCCCATCGTACACCCGAGAAAACCCATAATTACACTCAAACAGCCGTTGAACGTGGCTTAAAAATATTAATAGTCGGGGCTGGGGCTGCGGCCCATCTCGCTGGTGTTGTTGCTGCAAGCACACCCCTGCCAGTTATAGGAGTACCACTATCTGCCACAGATCTTAAGGGTATGGATGCCCTTTTATCTACGGTGCAAATGCCGGGGGGTATTCCTGTTGCCTGTATGGCAATAGGAAAAGCCGGGGCTAAAAATGCTGGTATTTATGCTGCCCGTATTCTTGCTCTATCAGATGTTGCCCTGGCAGCCAAGCTTACACAGTTCCGCATAGAGATGGCAGCAGCAGTTGAGAAAAAAGATCAGGCACTGCAACTGCGTCTTGGTGAGTTGTAGTATTGGATGATTATGGGGAATAATAATGACTGAAGATCCAATTGCAGAGTTGTTAGAGCTTGAAAACCTTTTTTTAGAAGAGGATGTCATCCGCCTATTGGCCTATGATGCTGTATCCAAAGAGTCTCAGATAAAGGTGTTCCCTGATGGTAAAGAGCCAATTTGTCGTTCGGTTTTTATCAATCCAAGCCATGTAGATTGGTCGTCAGAAAAAGATATTTCTCTCTATATCGCCCCTTTTCAGTCTGAAGAGGATAATCTGCGTTTAAAAAAGAGTGATCAGGTCATGTTTTGTTATGAACATGACCGTTATGGCTTAGAGGCACGTCGCCTGAAATTTTTAGGTGAAGAAAAAATATATGGTATTTTAGCCTACCGTTTTAGTCTACCAAAAATTTATCAGGTGGTAGGACGGAGAAAATTGGTACGTCATGTAATTCCCTCTTCCATGCCATGTTCAGTCACGGCAATAAAAAAATATAAAGCTGGCAAGCAAATTCTGAAGGGTAAACTGGTAGATATCCATGCAAAAGGGTTCTGTTTTGCAGCAGTTGCCAAAGATGTAATCTTTGAAAAAGGTGACCAAATAAAACTTACAATGGATACCCGCCGGGAACATTTTGGGGTTATCCATACTATCGTCAAGATTCTTTCAACTGCCGAACATCGTAAAACCGGAAGTGGAATGGTTAAGGAGCAGATCTATTATGGTTGTCAGGTGCTCTCCGTCCACAATCCTCATATGTTGGCCCTCTATATAGATGAAATTAAAAACAGAGAGACCAAGGTGCGGCAGAAGGAACAGACAAACCAACTCTTAAACGATATGTTTGAAAAAATCCGCAAGAAAAAGCGGGCTCTTGCTCGTCAAGGTTAGTTTGGACACCGCAAATCATAAACAAATAATAAAAGAAGCTGTGGCTGTGTTGCAGGGTGGTGGTGTTATTGCCCATCCCACCGAGACTATATTTGGCCTGGGAGTGGCAGCCGATAATTCTGAGGCTTTAGATAGACTGATTCACCTCAAAGGCCGTTCAAAAGCTAAGGGTTTTATTGTTCTTATCCCAAGCCGAAAATTTCTTTTTGATCTAGTGCAAGCCCCAAGCCTTGAAAGTTCGTTGGTGCAGGCACTTATGGCTAAATTCTGGCCCGGCCCTTTAACATTGGTGCTTCCAGCCCGTCCTGAAGTTTCATCCCGACTGACTGGTGGCAGCGGTTATATTGCTTCTCGCCACTCTTGTTCCCCCTTGGTTGCAGAGCTTCTAGGGGCTTTGGGTGGTGCTGTTGTCTCAACCAGTGCCAACCGTAGCGGTGGTCCGTCCCTATTTGATCATCATGGGGTCAAGCATGAGTTCGGGGCTGAACTGGGGTTGGTAATACCAGGTAGTTGCCCAGCAGCCACTTTAGCATCTACGGTATTAATGGTAGAAAAAAACAGTAACAGTGTTAAGCTGTTACGAAGTGGTGCTATTAGTATTAAGGCTATCAGGGCAACTTTGCAGGAGGTTGACCCTCTTCAGGATTTGACTGTTCCTGATGGGGTTTAAACTCCCCCTCAATAGTATCGCTATCTGTTGCTCTTGTGGTTGTGGTGTGGGAGTAAAAGCTGTGACTTCCCCTCTGAATGTGGGCCGACAAAATAGCGGTCAGGCTATTTCTTAGTAAGGCACGGGTGACGGGAAAAGCTAAGATAAAACCAACTCCATCGGTAAAAAATCCCGGTGTCACCAAAAGTATCCCGGCTAACAACAGCATGGCACCGTCGGCTAGCTCTTTGCCCGGCAACTCCTGATTGTTAAGTCTGGTCTGAAGAGAATTTATGGTTTTAATCCCCTCGCGACGTACAAGTGATGCTCCAATAATGGCAGTTAAGACGATTGTAACAAGGGTTGCAAATAGACCGATCTCCTCCCCAACCTTGATAAGTAGATAAATTTCTAAAATAGGGATCACGATAAATAGTGTAAGCAGTATTCTAAACATTAGCTGTTTTGTTCCTTAAAAATCATGTGTTTTAGGTTTGTTGCCAGATTAATTTGTATGAAACTTAAAAAATAATATTGTATGCCACTCTATGGAATGTTGAAATGGGAAAGGAAGTATGTTAGAAATTTTGCTGTTAAGAGTGTGGTAAATATTAGAAATTGCTTATATAGTTACTGTTGCATCAGGTAACTTCGAGCTAGACTTTGATGAAGGGTTATTGGTCGTGCAAGACGGTACCATAGCAAAACGATACGCTTCTGCCTTGGCTGAATTAGCAGATGAAGGAGGAACACTTGAGAAAGTTGGCTCTGATTTAGACCGCTTTATCGAGCTTATCAATGTGACTCCGGGTTTGGCTTCTCTGTTAAACAGTCCTACTACCTCACAAGCTGCTCAGCACAAGGTTGTTGATGCCTTCATGGGTGGCGGGGGCGAGGAGATAACGGGAAATTTCCTGCGGGTGCTGGTTGAAAAGCGTCGCTTAGGGGCTATAAACGGTATTGTCACCTCCTATAAACTCAGTGTTGAAGAGCGCAGCGGTCAAGTTACGGTTTATGTTACCTCTGCGACTCCATTAAACAAAAAACATGAGGAAAGTTTAATCTCCTCATTGTCTGGAATGACTGGAAAAAAAGTACAGTTAGATGTCTCCACAGATTTTGCCCTGCTGGGTGGTGTGGTGCTAAGGGTTGGCAGCGTAATGATGGATTATTCACTACGTGGTCAGTTAAACAGATTGAAATCACAGATGAGAGGGTAGAAGTCGATGCAAATTAGCGTCGCCGAAATCAGCGATATCATCAAAAAACAGATCTCAGACTACGGTAAAGAGGTTGAGGTCTCAGAGGTGGGTCAGGTAATCGTCATTGGTGACGGTGTTGCCAGGGTCCACGGTCTTGATAAGGTTATGGCTGGGGAGCTTGTCGAATTTGACGATGGCACTCAGGGTATGGCTTTGAACCTTGAGGAGGATAACGTCGGTGTTGTTATTTTTGGCAGCGATGTTGGTATCAAGGAAGGCTCCATTGTTAAGCGGACCGGCCGTATTGTTGATGTCCCTGTAGGCAAAGGGTTACTTGGACGGGTTGTTGATGGGTTGGGAAAACCCATTGATGGTAAGGGACCAATTGATTCCGACCAACGTGGTTTGGTTGAGGTCGTGGCACCGGGAATTATTCCCAGGCAGTCGGTTCACGAACCGCTGTACACAGGCTTAAAAGCGTTGGACGCTCTTGTACCGATTGGTCGCGGTCAACGTGAATTGATTATTGGTGACCGACAAACTGGTAAATCAGCGGTGGCTATCGATGCTATCCTGAACCAAAAAGGCACTTTTAAGACTGACAAACCAGTGTACTGTGTATATGTAGCCATTGGTCAGAAGCGGTCAACTGTTGCTCAAGTTGTTAAGGTTCTGGAAAAAGGCGGTGCTATGGAGTACACCACGGTTGTGGCTGCTACTGCATCAGACCCTGCACCTTTGCAGTTTTTGGCTCCCTATACAGGTTGTGCTATAGGAGAATACTATCGGGACAACGGTATGCATGCCTTGATCATCTATGATGATCTATCAAAACAGGCTGTGGCATATCGGCAGATGTCTCTTATTCTTCGTCGTCCTCCGGGACGTGAGGCCTATCCTGGTGATGTTTTTTATCTCCATTCACGTCTTTTGGAGCGGGCAGCAAAGCTCAACCAAGAAAATGGCGGTGGTTCCTTAACTGCATTGCCTATCGTTGAGACCCAGGGTGGTGATGTTTCTGCTTATATCCCCACCAATGTTATCTCAATTACCGATGGTCAGATCTTCTTAGAGGCCGAGCTGTTTTTCTCCGGTATGCGCCCTGCTATTTCAGTGGGTCTGTCAGTTTCACGTGTGGGTGGTTCGGCTCAGGTTAAGGCTACTAAACAGGTTGCAGGTTCCTTGCGTCTTGATTTGGCCCAGTTCCGTGAAATGGCTGCCTTCGCTCAGTTTGGTTCCGATCTTGATGATGCAACGCAACAGCTTCTGCATCGTGGTGAACGGCTTATGGAGTTGCTTAAACAGGCTCAATATAAGCCGCTTTCCATGGAAGAACAGGCATCTATTCTTTTTGCTGGTACCCGTGGACTTCTCGACGGTGTAGCAGTTAAAGACATATCTAAAACTGAGAACGGTATCTTGGAAGAGATGCGTAGTCAGCATAAGGATCTGCTAGAGATTATAGCTACTGAAAAGAAACTTTCCGAAGAAACGGAAGGAAAGCTAGAGGTTGTCTTAAAGAAAATTATTGCCAAATTTGAAGACCTTGAAGCGGCTAGTGCTCCGATGACTGCCCATGAAGCAGAAGTGGCAGAAAACATGATGCACACTTCATCGTAACGGGAGTATTAGGGTATGCCTAATCTGAAAAGTCTTCGAAACCGCATTCGTTCGGTTGGAAATACGCGGCAAATCACCAAAGCTATGAAAATGGTTGCGGCTGCCAAACTGCGTCGTTCCCAAGAGCGGGCCCAGGCGACACGTCCGTATAGCCGGGGCATGGGTTTGATGATTCAATCCATTGCTTCTATGGCAAATGAAGATAGCGCACCACCATTGTTAGCTGCTCCTAAGGGTAAGCGTGTCTGTATAGCTATTTTTACTGCAGATCGTGGTCTTTGTGGTAGCTTTAACAGTGGAGTTATTCGTTCTGTAAGGTCAAGAGTTGTGGCTTTACAAAATCAAGGCATGGATGTATCCCTCGTCTGTATTGGCACCAAGGGCAGAGATGTTCTTAAAAGACAGTTTGGGGATTTAATAAAACGTACTCATATTGGCATAGCAAAAGATCTCAACTATGAGAAGGCCGAACGCGAAGTTTCGTCAAAACTTCTTGTAGAGTTTGAAAAAGGAGAATTTGATGTCTGTATGATGGTTTATAATGAGTTTAAATCTGCCATTAGCCAAGAGTTGACCTGGCGACAGATTATTCCCATGCCAGTAGATGAAGTAAAAAAAGAAGATGATGATGAAGAAGGTTATCCTGCTGGTGCGCCATATTATGAGCCAGACGAAGCAGATGTTTTAAATGTTCTTCTACCACAGAATGTGACTGTACAGGTTTTTCAAGCTCTGGTTGAGTCTGACGCTTCAGAGCATGGATCTAGAATGACAGCTATGGATAATGCAGTTCGCAATGCAGGTGATATGCTCAATAAGTTGAATATAACTTATAACCGCACAAGGCAGGCTGTAATTACAACAGAGTTGATGGAGATTATCAGCGGTTCTGAATCCCTAAAGGGTTAGGTTCAGTAGCTGTTTGATCTGTCGTAACCGTTACGAAGATGGAGTCATCCAAATGAGTGAATTAGTGGGACGAGTGGTTCAGGTTATTGGGCCAGTAGTTGACGTCCGTTTTGATGGTGAGTTACCAGCCATTTTAGACGCTCTACATATCGAACGTGAAAATGCTGAGCGTATGGTGTTGGAGGTAGCTCAACACGTAGGCGAGGGCACCGTTCGCACAATTGCTATGCATGCAACCGATGGTCTGGTTCGTGGTACCCAGGTTAAGCAAACTGGTGCGCCAATCCAAATTCCTGTAGGTAATGAAACCTTGGGAAGAATCATGAACGTTGTTGGTGACCCTATTGACAACCGTGGTCCTATGCTGACCACAGAATCTTTTCCTATGCACAGGGAAGCTCCTTTATTTGAGGAACAGTCTACTGAGGCTGAAATTCTTGAGACTGGCATTAAAGTTGTTGATCTCCTGGCTCCTTACTCCAAGGGCGGTAAAATCGGTCTCTTCGGTGGTGCTGGTGTGGGCAAGACTGTTTTGATCATGGAGTTGATCAACAACGTGGCTATGGGCCATGGTGGTTTTTCAGTTTTTGCTGGTGTTGGAGAGCGAACCCGTGAAGGTAACGATCTTTACCACGAGATGGTTGAGTCTAAAGTTATCGATCTAGACAATCCAGAAAAATCTAAAGCTGCCTTGGTTTATGGTCAGATGAATGAACCACCGGGATCTCGTGCGCGTGTGGCTTTGACTGGGTTGACAGTTGCTGAATATTTTCGTGATGTAAAAAATCAAGACGTGTTGCTCTTTATTGACAACATTTTCCGCTTTACCCAAGCTGGTTCTGAAGTGTCAGCACTTTTGGGACGGATTCCATCTGCTGTGGGTTATCAGCCAACTCTGGCTACCGATATGGGTGGACTACAGGAGCGTATTACCTCCACCAAAAGTGGTTCCATTACCTCAGTTCAGGCCATCTATGTTCCTGCTGATGACTTGACTGACCCGGCACCTGCAACCGCATTCTCCCATCTTGATGCTACAACTGTTTTATCTCGGCAAATTGCTGAGATTGGTATCTATCCAGCGGTTGATCCTCTGGACTCTACCTCTAGAATTTTGGACCCTCAAGTTGTTGGTGAAGAGCATTATAACGTTGCTCGTAATGTGCAAGAGGTTTTACAAACTTATAAATCCCTACAAGACATCATCGCCATTTTGGGTATGGACGAGCTTTCTGAAGATGATAAATTGGTTGTGGCTAGAGCTAGGAAAATGCAAAAATTCCTATCCCAGTCTTTCCATGTTGCAGAAGCCTTTACCGGACAAAAAGGTGTGCTTGTTCCATTGAAAGAGACCATTCGGGCCTTCAAAGAGATTCTTGAAGGAAAACATGATAATCTACCTGAATCAGCTTTCTATATGGTTGGAACCATCGATGATGCTATTGCCAAAGCACAGGCATTGGCTAAGTAAACGGGAGAGGTCATGGCTGTAAGTTTTCAACTTGATGTTATAACGCCTGAAGAGCAGATGTTATCTGAGGATGCCGGATTTATAGTTGCTCCTGGTGTTGATGGCTGTTTTGGTGTTTTGCCGGGCCATGCCCATCTGGTTACACTGTTAAATGCTGGTGAGTTATCAGTAGGTTGGGGAGAAAAACCGGACCGTTATGCCATTAGCGGTGGTTATGCGGAGGTTACCGCTGAACGTGTCACCATTCTTGTAGAGCGTGCGGTTGCGAAGTTAGATATAGACCCTAGCGTTGCAAGAGAAGAGATGGCAGAGGCGCAAAAAGAGCTTGATAAGTTGGTCATAAGTGATCCTGAGTGGAGTTTTTGGAATAAACGCTTAAACTATGCCAAAGCCTGTTTAGAGGTGCACAGCAAGAAGGATTAGCCTAAGTTACATTATTGATTAAATATAAAAGACCGAGTACTCTATCAGTGCTCGGTCTTTTTTTTGTTTGAGGATAATAATGCCTTATGAGTTCATTAGCCGTTTTAGTCTTAGCTGCTGGTCAGGGTACACGGATGCGTTCCAGCCAGCCAAAAGTTCTCCATGAATTGGCAGGCTGGCCTCTTCTGCAACATGTGCTTGCTTCTGTAGATTCTCTTAAACCGACACGGATAATAATTGTTACCGGACACCAAGCCCACTTGGTTGAAGCTGCTTTGCCGGATTCGGCAATTACCTGGGTGCGCCAGAACCAACAAAAAGGCACAGGTCATGCTGTACAGTGCGCCATGCCTGCCTTAGAAGGATTTACAGGTGATCTTCTTATTCTCAACGGTGACACCCCACTGGTTGAATCCCAAACATTAAAAACATTTGTCGGGCATCATCGTCGTGAAAAGCGTGAGCTATCAGTGTTGAGTATGACCATAGAGTCACCAACTGGATATGGGCGAGTAGTACGTGATGCTGCTGGTGGTCTTCTTGAAGTGGTAGAAGAAAAGGATGCTGATACTAAAATTAGAAAGATTAAAGAAGTTAACTCTGGCATATACTGTGTTAGGACAAAAAATTTAGCTCAGTGGCTCCAAAATATAAATAATAATAATGCCCAAGGGGAGTATTATCTTCCTGATATCATTCCCATGGCAGTTGCAAATGGGGCGGGGGCAGCATACCACCATTCTGATTCGCTCTCTTTGGCTGGGGTTAATAACCGTTTGCAACTAGCCAAGCTGGAGAAGGTTTATCGGGATCGTAAGGTGGCAAACCTCATGGAGGAGGGGGTGACTTTTGTTGATCCTGAATCCTGTTGGTTGGCACCAGATCTAGTTGTTGCACGCGATGTTGTTATTTTTCCAAATGTTATTTTTGGGGTCGGGGTAAAAATCGGGGAGGGGTGTCGTATCGGTCCATTTTGTGAAATTAGCAATAGTACTCTTGGTCCCAATACAGTGGTAAAGGCATTTAGCCACCTTGACGGTGCTAAAACCACAGGTCCGAACGAAATTGGCCCCTATGCTCGTTTGCGGGTTGGTTCCGTTTTAGAAGCAAAAGCCAAGGTTGGAAATTTTTGTGAACTGAAAAAAGCCCATATAGGTGAGGGTTCTAAAGTAAATCATCTCTCCTATGTGGGAGATACCGA
>JADFYX010000091.1 GCA_015232795.1 Magnetococcales bacterium | reverse complement strand
AGATACAGAAACTTTTGGATTGATTAGATATTTATCCTCTCCTTTGAGCTGATCTACAAGATAATCTTCCAACTCACCTGGTGTCATTCCAGAAATTTTTAACTCTCCCAAAAGGGGAAAAGAGATGGTTCCTGTATCACTGAGTGTGGTTTTAAAAGATAATTTACTTTCATCAAAAACCCGGATATCAATCATGTCACCACTACCCAAATGATATTTGGATAGAGAACTATCACCATAGGCGATGGGGGCAAACAGCATTTGCAATATGATAAATAATATGAAAAATTTTTTAACAAACATATCGTTAGCTCTGTTGTATGGTTTTGCTCTTTTTTAAAGAAAACTTAAACTGTGCTATCTATATAGCGCAAAATAGTATCTCTTGGGCTTTAGAATCTTGGACACAAAACGCAACAGTTATATCCCTATTACACAAATTACCCACTACTTATAATATATAATTCGCTACAGAGTTAATGCAAGAAAAACGCCAAACAACATGGTGTTTTTGTTTGAATTAGATGTATTTAAATAATCTGGTAGGCATTATTAAAAAATTTGCGTATACTGGTAATCAGCTAAGGTAAAGATACTCTGCTTATTTTAGGTATAGTTATTATGAACCTGAGGGGTGGACAGTCAATGGATACTAAATTACGGCTTGATAAGGTAGTTTTACTGTTTTTTTTGGGGCTGTTTTTTCTTGCAACAAATGTTCATGCTGCACTGGTAAAACAGGCTTCTCCTGAGCTACAGTTGGAGTTGCAAGCCGCTGTTACACAAGGTGGCATGGCACTTCAGACTTTGGTGGAAGAGACCGCTATAACTGATCCGAGTCTAGCAGCAGGCATTGCCGGTTATGTGTCGGCAGTTATTCCCCAGGATCAAGTAGCCGGAATGGTCTCTATGGTTGCGTCTGCTGTTCCATACGAGGCAGTAGCAATTGCCACAGAGGTGGCTTCAAATATGCCCCAACTGTCAGGTCAAATTGCTGCTGCTGTAGCCACGGCAGTGCCAGAATCCGCCGTAGCAATTGCTGTCGGTGTTTCAACTGCAGTTTCTGATTCTGCTACGGCAGTTGCCTCTGCTGTGGCAACTGCATTACCTGATACAGCAACAGAAATTGCTGTTGAGGTAGCAACTGCCGTTCCCGATTCAGCCGCAGCGGTAGCTGCTGGAGTTGGTTCTGCAGTACCCGGTATAGTCTCAGATATGGCTGCTGAAGTGGCCGATGCAGTACCTCAGCATGCTGCTCAAATTGTTGTTCAAGTCTCAACAGTTGCACCAGACTCTGCTGCCAAAATTGCCTCTTTAGTCGTGTCAGCAGTTCCAGATTCTGCTGCTAATGTATCGGCACAGATGGCGATTTATATGCCTGATAAGGCAAATGAGGTCACGGTTTCAGTAAATGCGGCAGTGGGAAATTTTCAACCAGAAACTATACAAAAAGCAGTTGCCGAGGAGCCTTCCTCCTCGCAATCAGTTTCACCAAATTAACATTTAATATATTCTGCAATAATCTTTATGTACCTCTACCTTGTTTTGCTCTGTTTTAAGTAGAAGTATATGGTTGTCTATTGGCTTTGTGGAGAGGATTAGTGAAAGTGGATTCGTGTAAAAGTTCCTGTTTAAAAAAGTTTTTAATATCATTTTGCTCGGTTTTTTTTGCTGTATTGCTAGGGATGGTTGATAATGTCCAGGCAATAGGGTTGGAGCTTGAAGGTATTCAAAAAGGCAATGTGACATTTCATCCCAAGCTGATAATTACGGAGTCCTATAACGATAACCGTTATCTCGACCCATCAACAGTAAGCACTAAAACAAGCTCTTGGGTTACTGAGGAGAGCCCCAGCTTTGAAGCAGTAGTAGAGCTTGGCAAACATGATCTTACAGTGAGTTATGATGGAACATATGGTCAAGTCCACAGTTCCTCAACCGATAACTATATGGATCATGATTTAAAAACTGCTATTGTGTTTGACTTTAGAAGATGGCTAGGAGTTGAACTCAAATTAGGGAGAAAATGGGGGCATGACGAAAAGGGAGCAAACGATTCGGTCGATTCAACCGACCCTAATGAACATACCACGGACAACTATGGTTTTGAAGCCCGCATTGGTGGGGATGAATCCAAGGGGAAGATTGAGTTTGGCGCATCAAAACTCGATTTAGATTATACAAATAACTCTACCAATACCAACGGGTTGGAATATTCTAAATTGTCTTCAAATGGTTCTTTATACTGGGAGATAATGCCCAAAACCTCCTTATTGACCGGAATTCTCTATTCAAATTATGATTATGTTATAAACAGTGTCGCTGCTGATAGTGATGAAGCTTTCTATTTTGCTGGGCTTGACTGGAGTGCCACAGGAAAAACTTCAGGTAACATTAAAATTGGCTATATGGAAAAAATCTTTGATGATAACAGCAGGGATGACTACGGGGGATTTTCCTGGGATATATCGGTTAAGTGGGAGCCGTTGAGCTATTCAAATTTTGTTTTAATGACAATACGTTCTCCTGGCGAACCGACAGGCGTTGGTGATCATATCGTGCGGGATATTTCATCTCTTGCCTGGAACCATGAATGGTCAGATATACTGTTTACCAAGATACAAGGCTCTTATGGAACGGCAAACTATCAAGGTGTTGGGCAGAGTCGAGAAGATGAAGAGTCCGTCGTTGATCTAGGAGTTGGCTATAAAATCAACCGTTGGGGGATGGTTAATTTTGGATATAGCTATTCTGAGCGAGATTCAAATGTTAATGCCAATGACTACACACAGAATAAAATAATGTTAATGTTTATGATGGCTTTATAGTAAAAATATAGGGGTTTTTATGTTGATACCCTCCGTTTTTCTGGTTTTTTACTGCGCTATTTATAAGGATAAACATAAAAGAAATTTTTTATAGTTTGCATAGTTAATCACCTTAAGGTGTATGCTATGGGTAGGAACAGTTTGTCTGATGGGCAGTTTGTTTGGTCTGGATATTGTCGCCTATCGGCCTTGTTATTAATTAGAATATTGTTGGTAAAATGGCTATTATCGAAAAAAAATCTATCCTGATTGCTGAAGATGATTTGGACCTCCTTGAGCTGTTGGTTGAGGCACTTAAGCTTGATGGTTGGAAAGTATTTTCTGTAACGACAGGTTCTAAAGTTTTAATTCATCTAATTGGAAAAAAAGTTCCTGATGTCATTCTTCTTGACTTAAATCTTGAGGACTATAACGGCCTTGAGATCCTAAAGTTGATTAAAGAAAAAGAGCTTAGTTCCCAAGTTGTTATCTTGACTGGTGAAGGAAATATCCAAATAGCTGTAGAGGCAACATCCATTGGAGCCGTAGATTTTATTGAAAAACCTGTAACTACATCTCAAATTATCAAAGCAGCTAATTCCGCCTACAAGCTTGTGTTGAAAAACAGGCCAAATGAAAATAAAATAACTACAAAAGCAAATAAAAATGATTTTATTGACAGTGATTTTACTGTTAATGATCGTGACTTGAGAGTAATACCTAACGAAATAGTAATAACTCCCAAAAAAGCGGCGCAAAATATACAGAATAAAAGGGGTGATAGGAATAGACGAGCATCAGATAGACGTGACAATGATAGGCGGAGTAATGAGAGAAGAGATAAAAAAAGAAGAGAGCTTGAACATCTCCCTTTTGTTCCGACTGATGTAAGCACACCCTACAACAACCCCAACTTCAACTACAATCAAGCTAATCAACAACAGGTGCCAAATAACTTTCAGAACCCTGGCAATATGTCCTATGCTACGGAAAAAGAAGATTCTAATTTGCGTAAGTATCTGTTTAATATTGTGGTTGGTTTAGTTCTGATAATAGCTTTATATGCGGCAAACCCTTTTCGTGCAATTCGCAGTTATTATATTGAAAAAACACTTCTGGAAATGGAGCAGGAGGCCAAGTTATCTTCGCAGCGTTTACAAAAAATGCTCCTAAGAACCGATGATCTGTTGCGAATTGAGAGTTTGGCAGCACCAGCTATTAAAAATTTAATGCGGATTACAAAAAACAGAAACGTTGCCATTATTCCTGGTCAAAATATTGATAACCTACAGCAGAATATAGCCAATATTTTTTCCGAACATATGCGTGTAAATACCGGCATATACCATCAACTGCGTTTTTTGATGGAAGGCCGGGAGATGGTGCGAGTGGATTATAATGGTAACCATATAGATAGCAAAAATTCCCCTGATTTACAGTTTAAAGGATCAGAAAAATATTATGCCAAAGCTTTAACTCTTGGACCCAATGAGCAGTATATTTCCGCTGTTAGTTTAAACCGAGAAAATGGACAAGTTTCTTTTCCTTATACGCCTGTCGTGAGATTTAGTAAGCTGATCGTGGACGAATACCATGATGTATTGGGTAATTATCACACTGTTTATGGGGTACTTGTCGCAAACATGTTTGTACAACCTATTTTTGAGGATCTTAAACACGATAGTGAAAGACTCCATATTGCAAATTCCCAAGGCTATTATCTCCTCAATCCTGACATGGAAAAAAGCTATGGGTTTGATCTGGGTCATGAGAGTAAACTCTCCCAAGATTTTCCAGAAATAACAGCCATGATGAAAGATCATATTTCTTACACAGGATTAACAGATCATGGTGTGGTTGCTGGCCGTTTTGTGCAGATGGGGGATACAGTTTCGGAGCGTGATTTATATATTTTAAAAATCCGCTCAGTTGCCGATATATTACCGTTTGGATTGGGTTTGTTAGAATAATACATTGATTAAATAATTCTTATGAACAATATCTTAAGTTGGCGCAGTATTATCGTTTTGCCATTAATTGTTGTAATGGTTGGCTTATTGCTTACTACCAAGGATAACCTTGTCTCTGATTTGCATCTAATTGTTGCAGAACGAGAAATAGACTCTTGGCAAAATACCAATGGTGTTAAGTTTTCTAAACAACAGTGGGATAGTGTGCAAAAAAATCTGCAAGATGCTTTAACTCTTGACCCAAAAAATCCAAAAATATTGCTGAAGCTAAGTGTGCACCACAGACGTTTGGCCGAAAGTGTGCGGAATTCAGGATGGCGAAAAAGAAGTAACCTTCGTAAAGCTTTGGAATATCTGCGCTTATCAATAATTAACCGACCGGTTTCTCCAATAGCTTGGGGGGGGGGTGGTGCTTGTAAAACAGCAGCTAAAAGCCATTGATCAAGAGTTTTTCAATGCATTAAACCAAGCCATATATTTGGGGCCATGGGAGAAAAGCCAGAGTGTTCCTCTTGTTAAGATAGCTGTGAATCTCTGTAACTCCATGCCCAGAGCAATGCAAAAAAATATGGTGCAGTTTATCAATAACAGTGTAATGGAAAATAGAGATGAGTTAAGCAGTTTTTTGCTTAATAATAGCCAAAAATGTAAGTTTGCCTTTCAGCAACCTGACAAGTAGCAAAGATGATCAGGATATCATTAACTCTCGCAATAATAAAAAGGTAAGAATAAAGGAGATTGCCCCTAAAGTAAGGAGGAATTTAACATCCGACTTGCTGGGCTGCCTGCGACTTTGTGTGTATTGATAGTTGGCAGGAGATGTATGGTACTGTTGGTGAATCTCGCCACCTCTTTCACTCATTTCAACTGTTCTTTCAGTTACTTTGATTACCCGTTCCATTACACTCTCTCAACCTTTAGTGGTTCAGCATCTTGGTTCAATACTTTTCAACTAAATTTATCGCAAGATAGTTGCCAATTTGTCAGCGTAATAATTTTTAAGAACATGGTTTCTCAAAGCAGCTAGCTTTTACCAAGAACCAACCCCAGTAGGTTTGTTTGAAATATTGGTATTTAAATGTTTTTTTGTTAGTATTTTGTTTTAGGATGTGGTGGTATATTTTTTGGGAAAAATGGTATTTTGTTTGTAGAATGGAGGGTGTAATAGTTTTTTTGAGTTGTGTATTGTTGATGAGGAGAAACTGTAATCGTAATTTTTGACACTTTATCTATTTTTCGACAATCTTCATTAATATTTTTCGCACTGCTGCCTCATCTAGTTTTTGCGAGGCCGATTCTAGCTCATTAAATGTCTTAAGCATCTCAGCCATTGGCAGGCTATCTTCCTGTACCCTGATAATCATGGGATGATCTGTCGGTGAGGTATGTTCGCCAATCAACAACTCTTCATAAAGTTTTTCTCCCGGTTTCAGTCCGGTTATGGTTATAGCTATGTCACCGTCTGGGTTCTCTTTATTGCGTATTGTCAGACCTGATAGTTGGATCATGCGTTTGACTAAATCAAGAATTTTTATAGGTTGCCCCATATCTAAAACAAAAACATCTCCACCATAAGCCATGGCACTGGCCTGTATAACCAGTTGAGAAGCTTCTGGTATTGTCATAAAAAACCGATTAACTTCTGGATGGGTAACGGTAACAGGACCGCCATTTTTTATCTGCTGGCGAAACAGGGGAATAACCGAACCCGAAGAGGCTACAACATTGCCAAATCTCACCATAGAAAAACAAATATTGTTATTTTCGGCAGCAAGAGCTTGTAGTATAAGCTCTGCATGGCGTTTTGTTGCCCCCATTACATTGGTGGGGCGTACAGCTTTGTCGGTGGAAATAAGAACAAATCTTGTAACATTAGCAGCTATGGCGGCTTTGGCCATTTGATAAGTGCCATAAATATTGTTTTGAAACCCTTCTATGGGGTTTAACTCAATGATATTAACATGTTTATATGCTGCTGCATGATATACCGTCTGGATATTGTACTTCTTTAAAACAGAAAACATGCGTTTGTATGATCTTACACTACCAAGAACTGAGACTATCTCTAACTCACCGTGAATGTATTGTTGGTTTAGCTCCTCAAGCTCTTTAGCTATAGAGTAGAGGGTAAATTCTGTTCTCTCTACCAATACCAGACATTTTGGGGCGAGTCTTATTATCTGTCGGCACAACTCTGACCCTATAGAGCCTCCTGCACCTGTAACCAATACAGCTTTGCCAGTTATACTATCCTTTAATAAAGATTGATCTGGTGGTACGGGAATACGCCCCAAAAGGTCTTCATCGGATATCTCTCTTATATCAACGATAGTTTTTGAGCCGTCGGCCAACTCGTTTAAATTGGGAATGTCTTGCACATGAATAGACATTGACTCCAAAAAGCGGATGATTTGATGACGACGATATCTTGAGGCAGAAGGAAAAGAGAGCAGTACTCGCTTGATTTTGAGCTTTTTGATTAAAAATATCATCTCTGTTGAGGGATAGACCTGGAGTTCCCGAATTTTAATGCCGTGGAGTTCTGATTTGTCATCAAAAATTGCTACGGGTTGCAACTCTTCGCTCTGCTGAAGTGCTAAAAGAATTTGCTCACAAGCTGCCCCGGCACCATAAATAGCAACTGCTTCTCGTTCTTTAATCCCTCTGTTTGGTGCGCTTAGAAGAAAGCGGATTGCAAAGCGTACTCCACCAACCAATACCCATAAAATCCAACCGTGAACAACCCAAACCATACCGGGAACGTGAACAGGGTTTATAACCTCAACTATTACGGCAAGTATAATCACGCTAAAGACGCACGTATTTATTAGGATAATAAAAAATCGGTCACTGGCTTGATGAATGACAGCATGATAAAAACCCGCACGGGCAAATAACGGGAGTGATAAGGTGACAGCCAGTGGCATGGTCCATAAAGACTCTGTTAAATAGGATGGTTTGCCAACAAACTCGACAACAGCAAAGCCACCCCAGACACTCAGCATTATAAAAAAGGTGTCTATCAACAGCAGAAGAACCTGCTTGGTTTTTCTTGGCATCTTGTTGATAACTGTATTTGGCAGATCTCTAATATGGTGTATTATCTTATTACTATTTTCCATTTATACTCCTAAAATAGAGCGATTTTTGCCACCAACTTCATTCAATCCCACGCAATATTTGTGGTTTTATGATAAACCAGAACAGCTAAAAAGAGGTAGAAAAAACTGCAAGCTATTAATACAATAGCAAGCATAGTTTCACTGTCGTTAAACTGTAACCACACTGCAATACCGCCAAATATAACCATTAAAAAATATTCATATATTACTGTTTTTTGATGGCTCCAGCCATATTGTACCAAACGTTGATAACAGTGTGAGTGGTGAGCAACCCACACTTTTTTACCCAATATACCCCGGCGAACAAGTGTAAGAGTGGCATCAACTATAAATGGCGAAAAAATCAGTACGGCACTCCATATGCTAAACAGCTCTGCATTAATCCCCCATAGTGTAAGAGCAGCCACCATAAATCCCATGGGGATGGAGCCAACATCACCCATAAAAATATTGGCGTCTGGCGTGGGGAAGTTTTGTGTGAGAAAACCGATATTTGCTACTGAGAGAAATAGGGATATGGTGAAAAAAGATGGGTTGTCTCCTAGCCAGCCCAAAAGGGCAAAAAAGCCAAAACCAAACAGCCCCATCCCTCCGGCAAAGCCATTCATGCCATCCATAAAATTGTATAGGTTGATGAGCCACATTGTGAAGACAAAAGAGAATATAGGGCCAAACCAGCCGAGAGTTACTGTACCTAAAGTTGGGAAATCTATTTTCGCCAGAGCAAAGCCACCAAACAGCAAAAAAACTGTTGCCCCGGTTTGAATTAAAAAACGTACCCAGGGGGGAAGAGGGTGTTTATCATCAAGAAATGATATCATCATAACCAGCACCAACCCTATCCAGAGGTTGGTTTCACCCTTCAATGATAGGTCATCTAGTGACCTTATAACTGTATAACCACAAAAAAAACTGAGCCAAATTGCAATACCACCATTACGGGGTGTTGATTTAGTGTGGAGAGAGCGATGGTTTGGTTGATCTGCAACGTAGAGTATGGAGCCTGAGTCGGAAAGATAGCGACTGAGCAGATAGGAAAT
>JADFYX010000090.1 GCA_015232795.1 Magnetococcales bacterium | reverse complement strand
GTAAATTCAATGACGCAGCCATATTAGTATTTCATTATATAGCGGCGTTAGTAAAAACGGTGAAACTTCAGCTTGTTGGTGATAAGACTTTCCCCTGATATGCCAGGTGAATCAATAGCTTGCGTCAGGTGCGTGGCGACAACTGCCGAATCTAGGTTTATGTCTGATGGAGTTTTGTTTTACTCTACCATTGTTGGGTAAAGGACATTCCCAGAGGCAAAAAAACCCATGAAGCCGGGGTTTTTTACCTCTGGGAATTAATATACTCGCCGGGGCTTTTTTTTAAAGGCGAAAAAAAGCCTTTTTAAATCCGGCTTTACAGCAAAACCGTGGGCTTTGCCCACACCCACAAGGGAGATGATCTCCCTTGACCCGCATTAATAGGGGCAACTTCTACCTATTATTTTGCAATAAATCCCTTGCTCCATTTTGCCAATCAGGAGCTTTAATTCCAAACGTTTTTTCCAGCAATCCAGAATTTAAAGCCGAATAAGCAGGCCGTTGGGCAGGCATAGGATAATGGCTAGCCGGAACAGGCTCCAAATTGGCAACTTTTGTAATCCCCATTTTTGTTAACTCTTCAACAATAAACTGGGTATATTCAAACCGACTAACCGCTGGAACTCCCGAATAGTGATAAGTCCCCCAAGTTTGCTCCCCAGCCCTACCAGCAATAATCAACAAAGCCTCTGCAACCGCACCAGCAGGTGTTGGGCCACCAACCTGATCTGCAACAATTTTTAGCTCATCCTTCTCCTTTGCCCAATCAGCTACTCCACTAAAAAAATTTTGCCCAAACCGTCCAAAAACCCAGCTTACACGTAGGATAATATGTTTTTTCCAAGCTTTTCTAACCGCATCTTCTCCCAACAGTTTGCTTTTACCATAAAACCCTAACGGGTTTGGGGTGTCATTTTCTAAATATGGGGTCTGTTTTTTACCATCGAATATAAAATCTGTTGAGATATGCAAAAGTGGTATATCAAGTTTAGCAGCAGCTAATGCGAGGTTTTCAGGCCCTTTTTGGTTGCCAGCCAAGGCGAGATCCTGCTCGGTTTCGGCGAGATCTACATTGGTAAAGGCAGCACTGTTTATAATTATATCTGGTTTTATTTTAGCAACATTTGATACCACAGCATTGCGGTCGCTTATATCTAGTTCGGTTTTACTTAGGGAAATAGGGGTAAAGCCGTGGTTTGGGGCTTGTATGGTTAGTTCTTGGCCTATTTGACCGTTTGCACCTGTTATTAATAGTTTCATTTTGTATAGCTTGGTAGTTTGTTGCTTGGGGTTTTATCCAGGTTTAGCAGTAGTTTATCTTTATCGGACAGTGATGGGTTATTTATGGGCCAGTTTATATTTATATTGGGATCGTTCCAGGCTATACCGCTTTCTGATTGCTGGTGGTAGATATCGGAGCATTGGTAGGTAAAGTCGGCGGTATTTGATAGCACGCAGTAGCCGTGGGCGAAGCCTTTTGGGATGTATAGTTGGTGGTGGTTGATATCGTCGAGGATTGCACCTGTCCATTTACCGAAGTTTGGGGAGTTTTT
Source organism: Magnetococcales bacterium (assembly GCA_015232795.1). Classification (GTDB taxonomy): domain Bacteria; phylum Pseudomonadota; class Magnetococcia; order Magnetococcales; family JADFYX01. The sequence continues at coordinate 7,398 of JADFYX010000090.1, read as the reverse complement.
TCTTACGTCGACGGCTACATCGAAGACTTTTCCTTGGGTTACGTAGGCTAATTTAGCTTGGGGGTGTTCTAGTTGAAAGTGTAGACCTCTTAGAACGCCTGATTGGGAGCGGGAGTGGTTTGCTTGGATTGGGGTGAAGTCGATACCCATTTCTTGGTAGCGTGATTGGTGGTAGGTCTCGAGGAAGAAACCGCGGGGGTCGGGAAATACTTTTGGGATTATAAGTAGCACACCGGGGAGGGAGGTTTCTTTTACTTGCATGGTGGTTATCCTGTGAAAATCAGTTTTTTTTGTCTTTTATTAGTGTGGGTGCAGGGAGATCATCTCCCTGCTGGGTTTGGGCGAAGCCCAAGGTTCTTCTGTTGCTGTAAAGCCGGATTTAAAAAGGCTTTTTTTCGCTTTTGAAAAAAATTCCCGGCGAGTATATTAATTCTCAGAGGTAAAAAAACCCGGCCTTTTGGGGTTTTTTACCTCTGAGAATGTCCTTTACATGTTATGGGTCGGGTAACTTCATTTGCTAATTTAAAGCACAAATCAGGCTATATAATTTAACCCAACCCATAGCAGGCAAATATCATCCCCAAGGCTGAAAAAACCAAAAAGACGGTTTTTTCAGCCTTGGGGGTTTAGAAGCAGAGCCGGGGGCTTTTTTTTAAAAGGCGCAAAAAAAAGCCCTGGATAAATCCGGCTTTACAGCAACAGCAGAACCTTGGGCGTTGCCCAAACCCATAAGGGGAATGATTCCCCTTAACCCCCACTAATAAAAGCCTGAAAAATATTAATAACCCGACTTAGCCCGTCTAATAATATACTGCCCGTATGGAGATTTCCCAATCTCCTCCCCCAACGCTATCAGCTCATCCCCATCAATCCATCTATTCCGCCATGCTATCTCCTCAATACAACCAATCCGCAAACCCTGCCGTCTACTAATGGTCGCAATATAATTGGCCGCATCCAACATAGACTCCTCAGTACCAGCATCCAACCACGCATAACCACGACCCAATACCTCAACATTTAACTTCCCACGCCCTAAATAAATATTGTTGATCTCCGTTATCTCAAGCTCGCCCCGTGCCGAAGGCTTGATATTATGCGCCATCTCAACAACACTATTGTCGTAAAAATAAAGCCCCGTAACTGCTAAATTAGACTTGGGCTTAACAGGCTTCTCCTCAATAGATACCGCCCGGTTATTCTCATCCATCTCAATAACACCATACCGCTCTGGATCACTAACCCGATAAGAAAAAACCGTGGCCCCATCATTTATACCTGTATGCTTGACCAACCTCTCCGGCAAACCCGGACCATACAATATGTTGTCACCCAATATTAACGTAACAGGATCACGCCCAACAAATTCACTGCCAATAATAAATGCCTCCGCTAAACCCCTCGGCTCAGGTTGCGGTGCGTACGATATGTTAATGCCAAGCTTGCTACCATCACCAAGTAGTTGCTCAAACCGAGGTAGCTCCACAGGTGTAGATATAATTAAAATATCGCGAATTTCCGCCAACATTAAAATAGATAAACTATAATAAATCATAGGTTTATCATAAATAGGCAGAAGCTGCTTGGAAACCACATGGGTAACCGGATGAAGCCTCGAACCACTACCACCAGCTAAAATTATCCCTTTATGTCCCATGTTCTTACATATCCCTTTTATATGGCTTATTTGGCAAGCCCAATTCGCGAAAGTGGATCACTGTTAGCAGCAACCGCTCTACACCACTCTTGATTATCTAAATACCACTTAACCGTTTTTTCTAATCCAACCTGAAAATCGGTCTTCGTCCCCCAACCCAAACCCTGAGCACGTGTGGTATCCAACGCATAACGAAAATCATGACCCGGCCTGTCGGCAACATACTCTATCTGCTTTTCATATACTTGACCGTCCCCTCTTGGCGATAGACGATCTAAAACAGAACATAAATAACCTACAACATCAATATTGGCCCGTTCATCACTGCCACCAATATTATAATTCTTGCCCGCCTCGCCACTCTGCAATACATGGGCAATGCCACGGCAATGGTCCTCAACAAAAAGCCAATCTCTCACATTCTTGCCATCCCCATATATGGGTAAAGATTCTCCCCCAAGAGCTTTTAAAATGGTTAATGGTATTAGCTTTTCAGGAAATTGGTTGGGTCCGTAAGTGTTTGAACCGTTGGTTATTAATGTCGGTAAATCATAGGTCTTGTTATAAGACCTCACCAAAAGATCTCCCGATGCCTTGGCTGCTGCATATGGCGAGTTGGCCCTAAATGGGTCGTCCTCTACCGAATGGCCAGTCAATACCGAACCGTAAACCTCATCGGTAGAAACCTGCAAAAAACGAAATCCAGCCTGTTTTTCTCCCGCCAAGCCGCTCCAATAATATCTCGCCAGCCTCAACAAAGTATGCAAACCCACAATGTTGGTCTCAATAAAAACGTCCGGATCATCAATAGAACGATCCACATGGGTCTCAGCAGCTACATTTATAATAGCGTCCGGTTGATGCTCTTTTAATAACGACTCAATAAGTTTTTTGTTGCCAATGGAACCATGAACAAACCGATACCCATCACCCTCTACCAAACCAACAAGGTTTTCTAAACTACCCGCATAAGTCAAAAGATCCAGGTTGATAACCCGGTTATTGTTCTTAAGTAAATGACGCACAAGGTTAGAGCCGATAAATCCCGCACCACCAGTAACAAGTATTGTATTCATAGCTGTTAATGTATCACTTTTAAAAGTTAAAATTATCTCTGCCTGACTGTCTCTTTAAGCCTTCTCGTAACATCCCCAACAACATCTTCCCACTCACCCTGTTTTTGCTGCCTGAATAAATTTGCACAAGAATACCATGGCGAGTCTTCACGATCCATCATCCAATACCATAAACTGAATTTTCCCAACAGCAACAATGTCTCAACCCCCAATGCCCCTGCCATATGGGCCGTGGTGTTGGATATGGTCACAACTACATCCATTGCTGCAACTTGGGCTGCAAAACTATCAAGATCAACCATCTGCTCCACATCATCGTCATGGATAATTTCAATAGCCGTATCTCTCGTAAACTCCCCTCTCTCCTCAGTTGTATCACCATATTGCAGATCAACAAAAACAATGTTGGGCAAGCTTAACAACGGCTTTAAATCTGCCAACTTTAAAGATTTATCTCTGTATTTAGGGCTATTGCTGTGCCAAGAGATGCCTACTAAAATATCGGTACTATTTTTGTTTAAATAACGCTCTCTAATAGCCTGTTTTTTATCCTCATCAGCTAAAAGATGTACTGCTTTTTTGGGAAAAAATTTTAAATCACCTCGTAAAACAGGAGATAAATTACCAAAGGGCATAATATAATCAAATCTGTTATCTTCTCCCTCCACCGTTAATTTATCTCCCTTGGCAACACAAACTGCCGAAAGATACGTCCTCCCAAACAGTGGAATTAAACGTGGGTCGCACTCAATAACAATTTTAGCCCCTTGCTCTATTAAATCAGCAAACATAGTGGAAAAAATTATACTCTCACCTATCCCTTGCTCCGCCCATAATAAAAACCGTTTTGCAGTTACATCTCCCCCCAGCCACATTCTGTCTTCAAATTTTAAAAAACGCTCCCTATCATGATGCTTGGTCAGCCATCGCCAATTATAATTTACCCAACCATTAATTAAATCTCCCCTTACCAGCTCATCAAGACTTAAATTATGATGGGCATCTGCAAAATCGGGCCTTATAGCAATGGCTTTTTGGTAGTTTATATCCGCCTTATCAAACTCTCCAACCTCTTGTAAAACAACACCAAGATTGTTGTAAGCATCGGCATAATCAGGGTTGATTCTTATTGCTTCTCCATAGCTTAGAATTGCCGCAGCATAATTATTCTGCTCTTTTAAGCAGTTTGCACAGTTAAAATGAACCTTGGCATCGTTTGGATTAATAGCAATTGCTTTTTGATAACTGGCTATCGCTTCAGCTACTAGTTTTTGTTCATGTAGGGTAACTCCAAGATTATAATGAGCATCTGCATAGTTCGGATCTATAGCAATTGCCTTTTGTAAAATTTCGCAAGATTCACTCAGCCTGCCCAAAATCTGCAAGCCAAAACCTAAATTACTCATAGCCACCACATAGTCGGGCCTAATGGCTATTGCCTTGCGGTAGCACTCTATGGCTTGTTCTGTTTTGTTTGCTGTTTGTAGGGAAATACCAAGGTTATTGTGGGCATCAGCATCGTTGGGGTTAATGAATATTGCTTTTTGGTAGCTGGTTGCAGCCTCATCAAACCTCCCCAAAACCCGTTGCCCGTATCCTAAGCTACAATACGCGTGAAAAAATTCCGGGTTAATAGCAATGGCTTGTTGCAGAGCAGCAACTGCCTGTCGGGTCTCCCCTAATTTATAGAGTGAACTCGCAAGGTTGTAATATAAAAACTCTGAACCGTTATTAATGCATAAAGCACGGTTAAACTGCTCAACAGCTAAATCGTGCCTTCCTGTTTTTTGGGCAACAATACCCAACAAATTAATTGCATCAATATGGTTGGGTATATCTTTTAAAACAGTACAGCATAGCTCCTCGGCATCACTATATCTCCCGCTATTAACACTATCGAGAGCCTCCTTGTATGCCTCATCTGCCGTTCTCATTTTCACCTACTGCCAAACGACCCACCAAGGTTAAACGCACCGTATGATGAAGGTGGATAACCAGCTTTTTTTACCGCATCTCTTGCACTAAGCCATGCATTACCAAAATCGCCATTTTTAGCCTGTTTATGAAAATGCTCCATAAAAAGCAGGGTTGCTCTATCTTCTACAGGCCATAAACTACTGAGCAGGGTAGATGTTCCCCCAAGATAAAAACTGCGGCTTAGTCCCAACAGATCGTCCCCCGCAATTACTTGGCCCATGCCCGTTTCACAGGCGGAAAGTACCACCAGTTGGGCAGATAAGGGGTGTAAAAAAATCTCTTTGGCAGTAAGTGCTGTAGCCTTTGTGCCGTTGCTGAGAAAAAGTGCCGATTGCAAAGGACGGTTGCTATCATAATAGGCATGGGTGGCTAAATGCAGCATATCTACCCCACCACCAACCGCCAAACGCAATGCTGATTTGGTTGCATCTTTGCCTATCAAGGGTTGGCTACCATATTGCTGGGCTATCTGTTGTGCCTCTTTTTTTGCCCCAGATAGTTGGGACAGCACGCCACCAAAAGCCGGGTCACCAACCAGCACAGCCTGTTGCATTGCTTTTAGCTGGTTTTTTACCCTAAGTATCCAGCCACCAGTGGGCAGTACAACAACAGGAACCTTTATATTCAACCCACCCCAAGGTACAAAAAACAGATCTCCACCAGGTACAATATAAACAGCTTTAGATGCGCTCCAATCCTCAACCCCCAGCTTTTGGGAAAGAGACTTTAAAATCAACTCCTCTTGCTCAAAAGGCTCTAGATCGGCCACTGACTCTTCAGCAGTTTTTTTAACCACCTTAATACCGCGTTTTTGATAAAGAGTTGCAAAAACATCCTCTTCCCCAATACGGGCAGCGGTAAAGGCATCTAGGTGAGTGCGAAGCTGTTCTGCCGTTAGGTCAATCTCTTCAAGTTCGGCATTAGTGCTGCTTATTTTTAAAAATTGCAGAGGTTTGTCCGCTATAACTGGCAGAGCATAATAGAGCACCTCACCGGGTTTTAACTCTTTTTGTACATTTTCTAGACTGGTAGTGGATACCGAAAATAGATCTGCCAACTCCGGGTCTGCTCTGCGTAGCGCAACCATCAAACTGTTGCGTTGCTTGAGGAGCTCCGGCTCTTGGTTTATCTCATGAGTTTTATTGCTAATTAAGGCACTGTTACGTTGCCTTGCTATAAGAATTTTTTTATCGACACTTTTTATTTTAGCAACCAGTTTTTCTTGCCGACCTTGGGGAGCAACCTTACGCCCCAACATATCTATAAATGCTCTGGCTCTGCCCCTCTCTAAATCTTCAAAAAGAGTGTGCCAATCCTGCTTTTGCGTATCTATCTGGCTAAGTATTTTGGTAAGCTGTTCCTTGTCGGCACCAAAGCGAACTTTGGCCTTATCAGAGCGTAAAGTACCAATTATCAGATCCACCACCGACTGCCCACGGCGCAGGGACTCCTCGGCTTCGGCGATTCTACCAACCTTAAATAGAGCCTCTCCCCTTAATATCTCAATCCGCCAGACAAAATCCAAAAGCCCGCTTTTTTCCGCCAGCCCCAAAGCTTTTATAGCCTGGGTGTTTGCTGCTTCATAATCTTCAACCAGCAACAAAGCCCAGGCTTTTAAAGATTCCACCACCACAATACCGGGACGATAACCCATGGCGTTGAAATAGTCCGTTGCGCGAGCAAAAAGCCTCCCACCCCGCTCTCGGTCTTCTTTAGTAGCCATTATAGTTGTGGCTAAAAGAGCCTGGCCGTTACCCCGACCATAAAAGGCATCCATATAGGGTTTTACAAAACTCCCATACAGAGGATGGGAGAAGACATAAAAAACATCGTTGGCTTGAGCATCTAAAGCCTCCAACCAGGGGGCAGCCTCGCTAAAACGCTGTTGCAAAAAAAGGCTGCTGCCCATAACAGCTTGGGATCGCATTTTCGCCTCGGTCGTCACACCCAGTTTGGTCATCTCACTGTTAGAAGGAGGCATCATATAGCTGGTAGGCATGGACCAATCGCCAATTGCCTGTAAAACCTGCCCGGCATCGGCAATAGCACGGGGAAAATCCCCTGCCCACATGCGTAGCTCTGCTCTTAAAGCCCGGCTGGCTAAATTAGAGCCTAGAATAGCAATCTCCCGTTGCTCCATACGGGGTATTTCCGCCTCACCTTGGGGAATCTCACCCCGTTGCATATGGACCATAACTCTAAGGTGTGAAATACGCCAATTCATTGCAGGATGATTTTTGGCAGACTCTCTCTCCATCTTATCAAGAATAACAATAGCCTTTTGTCCCTCGCCATTTAGATAAGCCTGAGTGGCAGCGGCAAAATCTTTTGTAACAACAAAACCAAAAAAATGGGTTTCACCAGGAGATAACACCCGAGCTTTATCTTTAGGTGGTGGAACATAGCCAAGTTGCGATGTTATTTTAGGAGGTGGGGGATAGTTAAGAGTGCTCTTCTGAGCAAATGGAGATATCCCTACACTAACCCCATCTTCTAAGCTCCACAGTTCTGTGTCACTACCTATCTTACTTAAATTGGCCTTATGGGTGGGTTGTTCTAAATCAACAAGTGGTGCAATTTTTGGTGTTGAAGCTCCGCAGCCAAAGAGGGTAACGGTGAGAACAGATAAGAGTGCCAATTTTTTAATAATCATTAATTGTTCTCCTTAAGGTTCAGTGAGGCAGAATT
>JADFYX010000008.1 GCA_015232795.1 Magnetococcales bacterium | reverse complement strand
CAGTTTGAATCCACTCTTTTATAACTACCTCAACATTGGCTAAGGCTTTTTGAAGTTTTTCGTTTACCCATACATATACCATTGTAATGTCATTAAGATAAATTGACCACAAAAAACCACCGACATCTGGGAGATAGGTTCTTGCTCAATAAAAACGAGAAAAAAGTTCACGTTTTTTGATCTGGATTATATCATGGCAAGTGTTTGTGAAATTTGATAAAATGTTGGTCAGTTCGTTGAGAAGTGCCTGTTGCCGTTCTTTACGGAGATCTGGTGCAGCCCTTTTTTTCCCGTTGAAGTGATGACCGGGTTGGAAAACAGTTCCGAGCTGTTCTGATCAAGGGAGGAGGATGAATTGTTGTAAGACAAAGAGGTAGCCATATTCGGCACAAGCTCTCTTGGCAAAAGTAATTCACATAGACAAATACACCTATACCCCTTGAACACTGATACCCTCCTAAAGAAAGTTGTTATCAATTGCTCTTGGCAGTATTATGCGGGCGCATCCGCCATTACAAACCATTTACGACTAAAAAAAAGATTACACAACCATCATGATTTTATATCTATGTGAAAAACCATCTCAGGCTAGGGATATCGGTCGGGTGCTTGGTATAACTGCCAGGAGGGATGGCTATTTAGAAGGGGCAGGTACTCAGGTTACTTGGTGTATTGGTCATCTTTTGGAGATGATTGTCCCGGACGGGTATAAGCCGGAGTGGAAATCTTGGCGGATGGATACACTGCCTATGGTGCCTGAGAGTTGGAAGTTGGATGTTAGAAAGTCTGTTAATAAACAGTATAATGTAGTTCGCACACTGCTTAAAAATGTTGATGAGGTCGTGTTGGCAACCGATGCCGATAGGGAGGGGGAGACCATAGGCCGGGAGGTTTTAGACCGTTGTCGGTATGGGGGGAAAGTATCCCGGTTGTGGTTGTCGGCACTGGATGATGCCAGTATAAAAAAAGCTCTTGGAGCTATGCTTCCCAGTGAGAAGACCTTGCCCCTTTATCATGCTGGCATGGGTAGGGCCAGGGCCGATTGGCTTGTTGGTATGAACCTTTCACGGGTTTATACTATACTAGGACGGCAAGGTGGTTATGATGGGGTTTTAACAGTGGGCCGGGTGCAAACACCAACCCTAAAGCTGGTGGTTGATAGGGACAGGCAGATTGAAAACTTTAAACCAGTAGATTTTTATGAGTTGTTGGTGATACTAAAAGCCGAAACCGGGCGTTTTGTCGCTACCTGGGTGCCTTTTAAAAAAAATACCGATGAAGATGGTCGCTGTATTGATAAAGAGGCTGTAGAGGGGGTTCTGGCAAAAATAAAAGATCAAAACGGTGTGGTTACCAAAGCGGAGACCAAACTGGTGAAAGAGGCACCACCCTTGCCGTTGGAGCTATCAACTTTGCAACAAGAGGCATCTCGCAGGTGGTCATTGGGGGCAAAACGGGTGTTGGAGGTTGCCCAGGCTCTGTATGAAAAACATAAAGCCATAACTTATCCCAGAACCGACTGCCGTTATCTTCCTAAAAGTCAATTTAAAGATGTGCCGGGTATACTCTCTGCTCTAGTGGGTTCTGATCCGGCTATGGCAGACATTGTTCAGGCGGCTGATGCTAAATTATGCTCTAAGGCTTGGAACGATAAAAAAATTACCGCTCACCATGGTATTATTCCCACTGCTGCAAGAGTTAATATAGGAGCCATGAGTCAAGATGAGTTCCGCCTTTATGATTTAATCAGGCGGCACTATATTGCCCAGTTTTATCCGGCTTTTGAGTATGATAGGACTGTTATAGATAGCAAAGTGGCAGCAGAGCGGTTTCGGGCTGCGGGCCGGGTAGAGCGTCTCAATGGTTGGAAAGATGTTCTGCGTGGTGAAAGCCAAAACAATAAAAAAAGATCCAAAGAGCAGCAGCGCAGTGAGCAAAAACTACCCCCAGTTGTTAAAGATGATATGGTGGGGGTTGAAAATGCCAAAATAGAGGCAAAAAAAACCAAGCCACCCCCACGGTTTGCCGAGGGCACTTTAATTGGAGCCATGAAAAATGTCGGCAGGTTTGTAGAAGACAAACGTCTGCGTAAGATATTGCGGGAGACATCCGGCATTGGCACAGAGGCCACAAGGGCATCGATAATAGAAAACTTGTTAATGCGCAAGTTATTGGTGCTAGAGGGTAAAAAAAATCTTGTTAGTCAACCTGCGGCACGGGCATTGATTGATATGCTGCCCCATAGTGTAACAGACCCTGCAACCACAGCAGTTTGGGAGCAGGCACTTGATGATATCGCCTATGGTGAGGGTAGTTTAGATGGTTTTTTAGATAAATCTGTAACTTGGATAAACCGTCTGGTGGCAAACGTTAAAGAGCGGGATAGGTTGGGAATATCACAATTTTCAAACTTACAGGCCGATGCTTCAATTCAATCTGCTGGTGTTGACGGTCAGCCCGATTTTAAAAAATGTCCCCGTTGTGGCAAGGCTATGTTACGCAGAAAGGGATCTAAGGGATATTTTTTTGGTTGTTCGGGTTATCCTGCTTGCAAGAATACCATGGATGATAGCCAAGAGGAAAAACCAGTTGCTGAGGCGGTAGTAAAAACACCTGCCAAGGTGAGAAAAAAGAGAGTTGTGGCAAAAAGTGTTACTAGTTGAAATTATATCCAGGTTAGAGAATATATTTTTGGAAATTATTTATCATGATAGTTATTAACGGGAAGTTGCAAATTCCCGAAGCAGAAATTCAATTTGATTTTATCCGTGCATCTGGTCCTGGTGGGCAAAATGTAAATAAAGTCTCATCAGCAGTACAATTGCGTTTTAATGTTAGCAATAACAGCTCTCTACCTAGAGATGTCAAAGAGAGAATTATAAGACTTGCAGGTAGAAAAGTGACTGCAAGTGGCACACTGATAATTGATGCTCGCCAACACAGAACCCAAAACCGCAATAAACAGGATGCCTTGGAGCGGTTGCTCCAACTGCTGCACCAAGCTACAATAAAACCCAAAAACAGGGTGAAAACCAAACCATCAAGAGCTTCTATCACAAAGAGGCTAGATTCTAAAAAACATAGGGCTGGATTAAAAAAACTGCGTCGAGGTGGTAATAATGATTGGTGATAACAATTAATGAAAACCAGAAAAGCATGGAAAAAAGAGGGGCGACGCATACCACAAGGAGTTCAACCAGCCCATATTGAGGAGTTTGAAGGTCTTAATGGTAGACGACTGTTTAGTTATGAGCAGACTATCTCTGAAGATGAATATCTTATTACACAGGCTAAGGTAGTTGCCGGACATTGTAGTAAATGGAATGATGATTGGCTTGAGCTAGAAAACGTCAGGCTTGTAGAGTTTCTTAACGATCTGCCAAACTTAAATGGTCCTCAAGCAGAAGCAGTTTGGTTAAACTTGATTCGTGATCGGGAGCGGTTGGTAGATAGAAATTTAACCCTGGCAGTTAAAGCCAAAAAGCTTGATATAGAGCTGGCTGATGCGACAATGGTTCTCTGGCGACAAGCCATGGTTAAGTTTAATGAGCACCGTTTTTTTGCTGCAATGGCTGAGGCCGGGGTGGACAATGAACCTTTGGCCCGGCAGATAGATAAAAAATTGTTGGGGGAAGAGGAAAATTTAAAATCTGATCTCCATCCCACCCCATTTTGGAAATATTTTGGTCGTTTTCATAAAGAGATAGAGACCATAAGCTTTGAGCTAGAGGTAGCCCAAGCCACAAAAATCAGCCAGTTTCATGCTCTGTTTCCTGCGCGGGAGTCACAACGCCACTTTACCCTTTATCTTGGACCTACCAACTCTGGCAAGACCTATCAAGCATTACAAAGGCTAAGAGATGCTGCTACGGGGGTATATCTAGCCCCGTTAAGGTTATTAGCGTTAGAGGTATCGGAGACTCTTCAGGAGTGGGGGGTTCCCTGTAGCATGATAACTGGTGAAGAGCGTATTGAGGTGGAAGGCGCAACTCATACTGCTTGCACCATTGAGATGTTATCTCTTCATAAAAAATATGATATCTGTGTAATTGATGAAGCGCAAATGTTGGGAGATTCTGATCGGGGATGGGCGTGGACCCAGGCGATATTGGGAGCCCAAGCCAATGAGGTTTGTGTAATTGCTGCTCCCCAAGCGCGACCTGCCATTGAAAAACTTTTAAAGCTAACTGGTGATCCTTTTGAAGTGATAGAGCTAACCAGGCTTTCTCCATTGAAACTAATGACCACTCCAACCAAGGGTTTTCATGATATTGAGCACGGCACAGCAATTGTGGCTTTTTCTCGTTCTGGTGTTTTGGCGTTAAAGGGAGAGATGGAGAGAAAGACAGGAGAGCGGGTGGCGGTATTATATGGGGCATTACCTCCTGAAGTCAGGCGTTTTCAGGCCAAGATGTTTGCTTCGGGTGATGCTCCCTATCTTGTAGCGACAGATGCTATTGGTATGGGTCTTAATTTACCCATTAAAACCCTGTTATTTTCGCAAGATGCTAAGTTTTATAACCATAAGGAGCATCCGTTAACTCCTATGGAGGTGCGTCAGATTGGTGGTAGAGCTGGTCGTTTTGGTAAAAATGAGGTTGGCTATATTGGTTCGTTTCGTATAGGAATGAGCAACATAGCCAGTACTTTTACGGCAATGCCTGCCAATATCAACCGGGCGCATTTAGCCCCTAACTTGGAACATCTACAATCCATCTCAGAACTTGCAACTACCAAACGAACTCAGTTAGCTCGTCTTTTGTTTCTGTTTTCTCAGACGGTAAAGCCGGACCCAACGGTATATAAGCTGTCAGATTTAGATGATCAAATTGTATTAGCAAGGGTAACAGATCGCTATCGCAATCTTGATCTACCCACCAAGTTTGTGCTTTCGGCTGCTCCTGTTCCCCTAAGGGCGACAGCAGCGGTTACGGCATATGAGCGTATGGTGGCAGCAGTTGCTCAAAACCGTAAGTTACATTTATCTAAAATAATGCCGGAGTATACACTAAAAGAGCGGGGGCGACTTTCGTTATTGGAGACGGCCACTAAGATAGTTAATTTATATTCATGGTTGCACTATCGATTTGCCGATTTATTACCTGATATTGAGCAGGCGATAAAATTACGACGGGAGTTAAACCAGGAGATAAATGTAATTTTGGGAAGGCATGGTCCCCAAGATCGTCACTGTTCCAGTTGTTCTCAGGTATTGCCAGAGCGGCATAAATTTAATATTTGCGATAAATGTCATAGAAGTAGCAGAGGAGGGGGTAGAGGTTCTTATCAAGGGGGTGGAAAAGAACGATATAGACCTGTAAGACGGGGTGGTGGAAGGCATAAATAAAAATTAGTGGGGGTGAAGGGGAATCATTCCCCTTCTTGGTTTGGGCAAAGCCCAAGGTTCTGCTGTTGCAGTAAAGCCGGATTTATCAAGGATTTTTTTTGTGCCTTTTAAAAAAAATCCCCGGCTAGCATATTAGTTAGTAAAGATAAAAAAAACGTCTTCTTGTTTTTTTTATCTTTACTAACGTCCTTTGCCTATCAATGGTAAAGTAAAAACCCATAATATAATTGTCGCTCCATTTATAAGCTGTACAAAAAAAGTCAAAGGCAAAACCTTGGGAGGCCTTGCAGGCCCCCAAACCCCCACGCTTTTGAAAAAAAAGGCTTAAAAGCAAAGGCAAAACCTTGGGCTTTGCCCAAACCCAGCAGGGAAATAATTCCCCTGCACCCCTAATAACAAAAAACTGGACCAATAATAAATGCAAAAAACACGCTTCATAGTAGTCTTTACAATAGCATCAGCCCTAGCACTGTTTTTGAACTATCAAATTCATGGCGATATGTTTTCTAATAGGGCATGGGACCGCATGGGCTATGCCATGGGGTCTATATTGATATTAAGCTGGTTGCTTTCAACAAGACTGAGAGGCGGAAACTTTCAAAAGCTAAAACAATTTGCTGGTTGGTTGTTTTTTCTTTTTTTTATCATCGCACTATACAGTTTTCGAGGTGAATTAAGCATGGTAAAAAACCGGGTAATAGCTGCGATAGTTCCCCAAGTAGGATTTACAACAAAACCAGGTACTATGAGTTTTTATCGTTCTTCCAACGGTCATTTTCATATAGAAGCTTTGATAAACGATAAAAAAGTACGTTTTTTGGTCGATACCGGAGCCAGTGATGTGGTTATTGCCCCACATTTAGCAAGATCCTTAGGATTTAACCTGAGACAAGAGGATTTTACCAAGGTTTATTATACTGCCAACGGTATGGGACGAGGTGCTCCGGTAATACTACAACAATTTGAGGTGGGTAAATTAAACATGGAAAATCTACCTGCAAGTGTGAATGGGGCCGACATGAAAACATCACTTTTGGGTATGCGTTTTTTTAACCGTTTAAAAAGTTATCAGGTTAAAGGTGAGGTTCTTACTATTAATTGGTAAAAATTATTTTGCAGGTAGACAGCATTTTTCTAAATTATCCATAAAATAAACCACCTTCCAGCCATCAGCTTGATATTTTAGGGTAATCTCTTGTCTGTGAGGAACTGTAGCCAGATCACTGGATCCTTTGATTTTATTGCGAGCTAACAGTACCCCCATAATATTTACTTCATCTTGTAGTGCTGAAATACTCTCCCCCACAATTAATATTTCAAACTCTTGGGGAATTGGGTTGGTTTTGCCTTTACTAACCAGATACTGTTTACGCCGTACAACTCGCAGAGCTTTTCCTTTTGCATATGATGTGGCTTTTTCTAGATTTCCCATAATCATAGCAGTTGCAAATTGTTTGTATATTTCTACAGCGGTAGCAATTTTTTGTGTTTTATCATCGGCTTGTGAATTAAAGCTATAAATTATAGATAGGAAAATTATTAGCAAGATATTCCAACTTGCATACCGACTTTTCATACAGCGATCCTTTATTGCTTAGAGAGGTGTTGCTCAAGGATTTTGATAACATTTTCAACTTGAGGAGCATGACCAAAAATCTCAATTATTCTTCCTTTAGGATCAATAAAGAAGGTGTTTGAAGAGTGGTCAACTGAATAATCTGTACTGTCTTCTGGATTAATTTCTGCCTTGGCAAAATAGACCCCAAAGGTTTTTGCTGCTCGGCTTGCTTGGGCAACAGTCCCTGTGAGTCCCACTAAACGGGGGTGGAACATATCGGTATATTCTTTTATATATTCTACAGTATCCCGTTCTGGATCAATAGAGATAAATAGAGGCAAAAGTTTATCAAGAGATTTTTTTGTAAGACCATCTAATGCTTGGGAAATAATACCAAGGCTGGTTGGGCAGATATCTGGGCAGTATGTATAACCAAAATATATCAATAAATATTGGCCCCGGTATCCTTTTAGAGTGACGTTTTTTCCTGTTTCATCAACAAGTGAAAAACCACCTTTAATAGGCATTGGATGTTTGCTGCCAGCATTAGCCATTGCAGAATTAACAGTAAAGCAAGCCATTATTACAATAAAAAAAGTGAACTTGATAAAACTATTTATAGAAGATAAGTATTTTGTCATATTATTTTATCTTATAAAAAAAATGGCTGGTGCATCGCTTGTGAGGGGCAAGGTCTACACCAGCCATAAAAGAAGTTGAAATGATATAATAGATACAGCAGAGGTTAAATTGCTGAGTCTAGAATTATGGAGGGACCACATGTACCACTCCAACTCCCTAAGCTTGAACATTTATTTTAGCAATACAAAATCAATGCATTTTATGTGTACTGCCCATACTGTGTTTACCACCCATGGCTCCAGCGGCGTATACTTCTACCTGTATCTCAACTTTACCAGCTTTTTGAAATTCCAGGGTTACAGGAAATTTATCGCCTTTATTAAGGCTGTTTTTTAAATTGATAAACATAATGTGAAGACCGCCAGGTTTTAGTGCGACCAACTCGCCTTTTGGTATATCTATATGTTCAACTTGGCGCATACGCATAACCCCATTATCCATGAGATGTGTATGCAGTTCGGTATGCTCAGATATATTTGCACTGGCTCCAATCAGCTTATCGTCGTGCATGCTGTGGTTGCTGATGGTCATAAATGCTGCCCCGGCTTTAGCCATGCCTGCAGAAGCTCGTGCCCATGGTTTTTGTACCATTATTTTTTGTGTGTGGGACATCTCACTATCAGCCATTTTATGACCAGTGGATTGGCAGCCACTTAAACCTAATATAGCCACAAAAGCCAATGTAGAGAATAACTGTATTTTTTTCATTATTTTGCGGTTTCCTTCAAAGCAGTTGCTACATGAATATCTCTTCGTTCTCCTAAGTTATACTTCATTATTCATGCCAAGCAAATTTGTATATAAATCAACGTTATATGAATTTATAATTTAATAAACTGTGTGATAAGACCCAGTATGGTGAGTCATATCACGCATGGTAAACTTAGGGAGTTGAGCAGGCAAAAAAAAGCCCCTAAAAAATTCAATTCTTAGGGGCTTTTTTTTATAATATGGTCTGACTTAGATTTTAATAACCGCGTCAGCCTTTGGACCTTTCTCGCCTTGGGCAACACCAAACTCAACCCGTTGGCCTTCTGCTAAAGTTTTAAATCCATCACCCTCAATGCTGGTGTGATGAACAAATACATCGCCTTTACCGTCGTCACGCTCAATAAAGCCAAACCCCTTGCTGTCGTTGAACCACTTGACTGTTCCATTCTCACGATCTGCCATTGACATTTTCCCCACATAATTAAAGAATAAAAAAATAGTTAAACAATTTAGCAGAACGTCTACTAGCAACAGACAAAGTCAAGGCCATATCACACGCGACTGCAAACTTGTTTCTCAGCTTTTATCATTTAGAGTAAAGATTTGTCAATAAAAATGTGACTAGACGGTGAAACTTTTGTTAAACCGCTAGTGGTTCTTTTACAGTGTTAAACGTAGCCTTTCTACAGGTTTATCGTTTTCTAAGTGTTGGTCAAATATATCTTTTACATCTTCTGGCTTAACCCCTTTGTACCAAACTCCTTCAGGGTAAACCACCATTGTAGGTCCTTGATCACAAGGGCCCATACAGAATGTTCCTGTAACCTGAATTTTTCCATAAAGGTCACGTTTTTCCATCTCACCCATCATTGATTCATAAACACTAGCAGCACCAGAACCACCACATGAACCCCGTGGATGCCCCTCTGGGCGTTGATTCATACAGATAAATACATGATGTTTTGGATTCACGAAAACTTTCCTCTTCTAATAAATATTTGAATTATCCGGGCAGAATAGTTGGTTTATATCTGTTATGCAACGGTAACTTCAACAGGGTCGCACTCCCAAAGACCATGTTTTGTGCAGTAGGAAAGAGCAGTTAAACGCATTTTAGAGCCACTAGGTATTACGTTGAATGTAACCTCTGCTTGATTCTTTTGCCCTTGACCACCCATTGTGCCAGAAACAAAATTTGCTTCAGCCAGCAGGGTTTCACCATTAAAGAGCTGCATAGATTTGATGAAATGGTCGGTATCGTCAGGATGGCTATACTCTTGACCCATACGAACTGTTACAGGAAATTTTTCTCCTGCTTTTGCTTGACTGGCACACTCAATGAAAGGGGAGTGACGGTCGATGTAATCTTTTTTAGCTTCTTTGTCGACTTCAGAAATATCTACATAGCGGTTAATTTTTGGCATTTTGTCTTCTCCAGTTGTATGTCAATTATTTAGCAATTTTAATTATACAAAAAAATTAAAGATCAACCGCATTTGCTGATAGATATTCAGCAACACCCTCGGTGGAACCTTTCATTCCAGGTTTACCCTTGTTCCAGCCAGCAGGACATACTTCACCATGCTCTTCAGTAAATTGCAGAGCATCAATCATACGTAGCATCTCATCAATGTTACGGCCCAAAGGCAGATCATTTACAACTTGATGACGGACGATACCCTCTTTATCAATTAAAAAAGAGCCACGTAGGGCGATACCAGGACCAAAAAGAAGATCATAATCTTTGGTGATTTCTTTAGAGATATCAGCTACCAGTGGGTACTGAACATCACCGATGCCACCATCGTTTATAGCAGTCTTCTTCCAGGCAAGATGAGAAAAATGGGAGTCGATAGATACACCAATAACCTCAACACCACGACTTTTAAACTCTTGGAGACGGTGATCAAAAGCGATGATTTCTGAAGGACAGACAAAAGTAAAATCTAGGGGATAGAAAAACAGAACAACATATTTACCTTTGGAGTCAGATAATTTAAAATCAGCTTTGATGCTGTTGTCCGGCATAACAGCGTTGGCAGTAAAGTCTGGGGCTGGTTTGGTGACAAGTACACTCATGATGGATCTCCAATGTAATAATGTTATGTAGGTATACGAAGTTATAAGCAACAGTGGGACAACAGCTTCGTTAATTTATATTTTAAATAGTAATATACACTGTTTTCACTTTCAGTCAACCAGAATTAATGATATACAAACAAAAAAGTTGCTATATCATCTTTAAAGGGCTATTTAACTATTTTAAAGAGATTATGCTACCTTAAAGCTGTAAATATAAACTATCAATATTTTATATTAACAAAAACTAGCTTGGATATTTTATGAATTAATGTCATTATACCTTAAAGATTTGATTTGCAAAGGGATTATTGTTCAGTGTTTTATAGTATTTTACAATAACTTAGAAAAATAATCTCTTTGTGGATCAAGGTTTAGGGATAATGTTCGATCTATGAAATGTTTGGGGAAACAATAGGAATTTTTACAAATGGAAACAGAAACACTACGCGAGATTATAGCAAACGGTATAGAGCATGAATATTTAACGTTAAATGGAGATGGTCGCCACTTTGATCTCACCATAGTCAGTGCTGCTTTTAACGGTTTGGGGAAAATTCAGCAACATCAGATGATCTATAAAGTTTTAGGTGATCTGATGAAAGAAGATGTTCACGCCTTGAACATGAAAACATTTACCCCAGAAGCCTGGGCGAATCAAAACTAACACTTAAAAATTATTTTACAGGAGACCCTTTAGATGGGCGACATAAACGAAAAAATTAAAGAGCAAATTAACAACAATAACATTGTTTTATATATGAAAGGCAGCCCTGTTTTTCCCCAGTGTGGTTTTTCAGGACGGGCAGCAGATCTGTTGAAACAGTGTGGAGCCAAAGGTTATTTTTCAGTAGATATTCTGCAAGATCCAGAGATGAGAGAGGGAATTAAACAGTTTTCTAACTGGCCAACAATTCCTCAACTCTACGTAAAAGGTCAATTTGTTGGTGGCTCTGATATTATGACAGAGATGTTTGAGTCTGGTGAGTTAAAAACGCTGATTGAAACTACTCTTTAGAGATTAATTATTACAAAAAAAGGTTGGTATTTTTTTCATAGGAGCGAGTAAGCTCGCTCCTACAGTTTTTTTATCATCAATAAAGAGGGCTTAACTGTCCATTTTGCTCTTTGCCTCTTCCCTTATCATTCCCTTTTTTAAATGCCTTGATTTCTTGCCAGAGTTTTGCTCCATTCCAAGGTTGTGGCTCTTTGGCAAACAGGGTCTGTTCTAACTTTTCCAACTCTTCTCGCAAAGTTGGTTGAACAAGATTGCGAATTTTTGCCATTGAAGGGTTGTTTAAATCAGGCCAGATTTCATTGGCCCATTGCAGCAATAAACGGCGAGTTTCAGTTGGGCGGTTATCTAATGAGCTGGTTTTTAACTGTTTTAATATGTTTTTATCGGTTTTTTTTGGGGCTTTTGAAAATCCATCAGTTATATTCTTTTGCCAAGACCTATAATGTAACCACCAAGCTAGTACAGTTAAAAACCATCCGCACCCAAAAAAAAGAGATAGCCAGAGATATGCTTGCGGTATTTTTTGGCTATCAGTGGTATTGTCGATAATTGTTGTTTGGGGTTGGGTAGTAGGGGCATTTACAGCTTGTTGTATGGGTTGTGGTTGTGCTGTGTGGGTTTGATTGTTGTTTATTGCTGGTTGAACAGTAAAAACTTCCTCTTTTAAACGGGCTATTTTCAGTTTATCTTCATCAACATCCCACCAAGGTATCTCAATAGCTGCTAATTTATATTTACCGGGAGTTGTGGGGATAATGGCATTTTTTTGCTGTAACACCCCAACAATACCTGTTAACTCTTCTTGATCAGAAAAGTCTGCTTTATCGGTGTACTGTTTAAGACCTGGGGTCTCATGTTTTACAATTTTTGGGAGTTGCTTTGCCGGAATACCGTCAGCCATCAAGTTTATAGTACGGGTTATTGGCTCATCCACAATAAATTGTGATGGGTCTTGACTCCATTTTTGGCTAATAATAACCTCATGGGCAGGTAGCCAGCGTTTGTTGTGAAAAATTTGGGGAATTGCTTGCACATCAAAGGACAATGAGTTTGAACTTATGCGTTTTGTTGAGCTTCTTTGCCGTCCAAATGGATCGTTAAATAGGTTGCCAAAAACTTGGTTTGTACCGCCTATTTGGGCTGTTAGGCGAATGGGTTTTAGTGTCAGTTTGCCACTTTTTTGGGGAAACATTAAATAGCGGTACTCTTCAACTCTATAGGTACGGTCATGGCGTTTGGTGTCATACTGTCGGCCTTTACCCAGACTTTCAACCACCACTTCGCCGCCACTAAAATCTGGTTTGGTCATGGTACCACTGGCAATATTAATAGCTCGATAAAACCTTAAGGTAATAACCACCTGTGCTTGTACATAGGGTTTTTTTGTATCTGCCTCCAACAATAAAAACATATCGCTATCTAACTGGCTTTTTTTAGTTGCTGGGGCAGGGTCGTTGCTCACAAGCAGTGTGACTGGTTTTGAGGATGAGCTCCCAAATTTAATTGCCGGAATGGTGAATTTTCCGGTCTCTTTAGGTATAAGATTAAGAATCCAAGAGGTAGAGCGGCGTCCTTCACCATTGATAAACTGAAAGCTGGAGCTTTGATTTTGACTTAGAATATCAAAATCCTTTTTTAAGGGAGAAAAGTCAGGTTCACCATCCACCGATCCTTTTGTCTCAAAAATAAGTTTAAAAGATTCATTAGCCAATACCCGGCTTTGATCTACCTGCACAGTAATTTCGGCAGCCTGGGCAACTGTAATGACAAGGATGAGGCAAAGTAGAACTGTCCATAGGCTTAAGTAGATTTTTTGCCATCCCCTCTGTTTTTTTTGCCAATTTACCATGGTTGATCTATCTCACTTCTGCTTGTGTTACGGTTTTGATACTGATTGAAAAATTTTCGCCGTAGCAATCCACCAGGATTATCTGGAACTCGGCGCAACCACTGCTCGGTAGCCATTTGTTCCTCTTTATCTTTTAACTCTTGGGCTGTCTGTTCCGGGGCTTCTCTGTTTTGGGCATCTTCTGGCTTTTGCTCTTTTTTCTGTTGTTCTTTTTCCATATCTTTTAATTTATTTGCATCTAGCTTCTCATCTTCTTGCTGATCTTTTTTGGTTTTGTTTTTACTATTTTTATCAGACTTTTCATCCTCGCTGGCAGTTTCACCCGGTTTTTTCTGTTTGTCGTCCCCCTGTTTTTTACTCTCTTCGTTGGGTTTTTGCTCTTTACCATCTTGGGAATCGTCTTGGGACTGTTCCTTTTTTTCTCCCTCTTTTTTATCTTTATTATCTTGGTCTTTACTCTCTTGCTGTTTTTGTTCTTGCTTTTGCAAAGCTTTTTTTACTACCTCTAAATTGTGTTTAGCATCAGCATGGTTGGGGTCTTGTTTTAAGGTTTCCTCATAAGCTGCCACAGCTTTTTGTAACTGACCTAAACGGGCCAATGTGTTGCCACGATTATAGTTAGCATTGGTGTCTGTTTGGCCTTCCAAGCTTTTTAAGGCGGCAGCATATTGTCCAGCACGATATTTTGCTACTGCCTGCCAGTTAGGATCGGTAAAAAGCTCACCTGCTTGTGCTGGTTTGTTGGCAGCAAAAGCTGCTGCTCCTTGTTGGTTGGGGGTAGACCATAATCCCTCCCAATCATAAGCGTGAGCATTGTTGGGTTGCGCTAAAAACAAAAACAGCAATAGCAAAGATTGTCGCCTAAATAGAGTTGCAGCCCAAATAAGAACAGGTAAGAGCAACCACGGTCCCTCTTCATGCCAACGATCTGCCCAAAAGTCGGTCTCAGCAATATCCATAGATAGAGGAGATTTTTTTATACCAGCCAAAATTAGATCCAAATCACTGTCATCAGTCTGTAATGAAGAGTAATAACCCCCAGTTTGGGAGACAATTTTTTGCATAGGAAGATCATGCAATTTAGGAATAACGATAGCACCTTTACCATCGGTAAAAAAGCCACCACCAGTTACAGGAATTGGCGCACCTTCAGTTGTGCCAATTCCTAATATTGATAACCGATGTTTATTTATGATTTCAGGTTCAAAAGATGAATTTTCAGGCCAGCCATCGGTAATTAAAAGAATGTCACCTCTACGTATACCGCTGTTTTTAAATAGATGCACGGCATTTTGCAGAGCCAACACAGCTTGACTACCTTGGGCTGGCATCATGTCGGTTGTAAGAGTGTTGACTAAAGATGCGATATTATTGCTGTCATCTGTCAGTGGAGAGACAATAAATGGTTCTGCTGCGTAGACAATAAGAGCTGTTTGTCCCTCTTTACGGCGTGCTAAAACATCCAAAATTTTATGTTTGGCTCTGGTTAATCTGTTGGGTTTTAGGTCGGTTGCTTCCATGGATAAAGAGAGGTCCAACACAATAACAAGTGCTGATTGATTGCTAAATACAGGTTGGGGGACTTTCTGCCAAACCGGTCCTGCCAAGGCAGAAACAACCAAAATTCCTCCTAGTATCTCTCCCCATGGCAGATGTTTTTTCGTGCTGTTATGAACAGTGTTAATAATAAATGGCAGAAGGTGTGGATCACAGACGTTGCTCCAAGCTTTGCCAGTTTTTATCTGGTCTAAAGTCAGCCATGCAAGCAAACCCATAGGCAATAGGGCTAAAAACCATAACGGGCGTAAAAAATGAAAATCTTCCAGCATCTAAAAACGCCTTTTAACAGTTATCAACAAACTCAACAATAACGCGCCAGTCAAAGGCCATAAAAACAGGGACTTTTTAGGACGATAGGAACGACTCTCTTTTTCAACAGGCTCCAACTCATCTAATAGCTGGTAAATTTTTTCCAGCTCACTGCTGTTTCTTGCCCGAAAATATCTACCTTTGGTGGTTTGAGCAATTGCAGTTAAGGTTTTTTCGTCAAGATCACCAGAGGGATTTATCCTCTGATTGCCAAAAAAGGTGCGAATCACCATTTCATCAGCACCAATACCAATTGTGTGGATTTTTAATCCTACCTCTGCTGCTAGTCGTGCCGCTTGCAGAGGAGAGACTTCTCCAGCGGTGTTGGCACCATCGGTCAAAAGAATAAGAACCTTACTATCGGGTGATGAGTTGCGAATTTTTTTTACCGCAAGGCCAATGGCATCACCAATGGCGGTTTTGGGGCCAGCAAGGCCAATGGCTGACTCTTCCAACAAGGTTGCTACTGTTGACCTGTCAAAAGTCAAAGGTGTTTGCAGGTATGCGTTGCTGCCAAATAAAATCAGCCCCATGCGGTCCCCTTGCCGTCGTTCAATAAAGGCTCCAGCAACTTTTTTTGTCGCTGTTAAGCGGTTAACCATCATGTCGTCTAATATAAAATCTTTCTGTTTCATGCTTTCAGATAAATCAACAGCCAACATTAAATCACGACCACTAACGGGTAGCTGGACCTGTTCACCTAGCCATTGGGGTCTAGCAGTTGCAGTAACAAGAAGCATCCAGGCAATAAGAGCAGGCAGAAGATACGACCATTTTTTTGCATGGCTGTTTTGACTGGATGAGAGGCTTAAAGCAAAGGTAAAATCTTCGGGAAAAGGGATTCTCAGGGTTGCCTCTGGCTCGGTTGCTTGTCCAACAATAAAGCGACTTATCAACCAAGGCAGGGGTAAGAATAAAAATATCCAGGGCCATTCAAATTGCAACATTTTTTAACTCATTTTTTTGATTTCTAATTTTTATAAAATATAATAATGCTAAATCAAATTGCCAATATTTTTTTCGGTTAATGTAAGTCTCGCCTCTGTTAGAATTATTATCTTATGGCTGCACCAGCCAAGAACAGAAACAGTGCTCCCCCTCCAACTCCTAAACGCACGGATATATTAAAAGAGATACCAAATACAGTTTTTAAACCTACAATTAACAGCAGAGTTTCTATAGCCACAATGCTGATGTGCCATGGGATGATAACCTGAGGCCCACCCCATCCTTGTTTAACCAAAAAACTGTCTATAAGAAGGCTGGGAAGCCAAGGACCAAAAAAGCATAAGCCAATTAGTGTCCAGGTACGTTTTAAAGTCATGTGTAGGGTGACGGCATAACCTCTGCCATACCACCAGATAGCAGTAGCCATCAAAGTGATTATAAGCATCCCATAGGGGCCATAAGCATAAATTTCAAAATAACGGTAGCTTTTAGGATCAATGCCAAATGGAACTGGCAGCAACATAGGGCTGTTTTCTTGGTAAAGGGCAACCACTGTTGTAATTGCTGTGGTTTGCCAACGGAAAAATTGCAAAACAAACGCCCAGATAAAAAGATCGTGACCCCGCAGTCGGGCATAGAGACCAGAAGGGCGCAGAAACATAATACAGACAAGGTTTTTTAACATTGTGTTACTGTTTAGTATCTTTAACTTTTTGTTGTAAATCTCTAACCATTTTTCTCAAACTAACCACCTCTTCAATTAGAGTTCTAGTGCGTTCTGCCATTTTCATTAAAATTTTTAAGGTAAAAGTCGGTTCTTCACCCACCCACTTTAAAAAATTTTTTTTGTCCACAGATAAAACTCTAACATCTCCAATAGCTTTGGCAGTTGCTATTCTTTTAGCATTATCAAAAAGGGCCAACTCGCCAAAAACTTCATCTTCACCCAACACAGCCAAGCGTAGGGAGTCATCTTGTTGATCATCGAGGATAATCTCCACCTCTCCATCCAGAACAACATACATGCAGTCTGCCGAGTCTCCTTGTTTAATTATTACCTCCCCATCGGCATATTTTTTCCCAAGAGCTGACTTGTTGGCGTGGAATAGCATTTGTTTACCTTGAAATAATGTGAATAAAACCTTAAAAGTACAATAAAATTATACGGTTAATAAAATAATATGTGAAAAACAACATTTACCAGTTTCTCATAAAAAACTCATTAAAACAAAGGCAATACCAATGGGGCGCAAGATTATCAAGGGATATCAATGAGAAATAGCTCAGAAAGTGAATTAATTGTTTACTTATAAAGTGGTAACATTCTCGATTTTTATATATTGTTGTCTCTTCTACCTTTGGTATCTACTTACTTGAAGTAAAGGTATTTATTATGAATAGTTTTTTACAAATATTGTTCAGACCAAAACAGCTATCTGTATGGCTTATTATATCTAGCCTTTTATTCTCGCCATTTTTCAATATGGCTTGGGCTGCAAACACTGAATTTGAGGATAATCCAGAGAGTATTGCACAGTTCAATATCAACGTTGGCAGCTTGGCAATGGATGAACGGCAATATCTGGATGCTTTATCCTATTTTGAGCAGGCTTTTGAAACCTCTAAGTTGGATAAAACCAAGGTAAAAGCCCTCCAATATATGGCGACAACTTTTGCCTCCTTTTTAGACTCAACTGATAGTGCGTTAAAAATATATGAGCAGATACAAAAAGATTATCCAAAGTTTGCCCAAAGTGCTTACTACAAAGAGATACTCCTGCTTTTTGAAAATGAGAGATACCCAGAGGTACTGGAAAAAATAAGGCAGTATAGCAGCAGTTATCCCAACGGTCGCTTTCAATTTCAAGCAGAGCTGTTGGGTGATGAGTCCAGAAAAGCCATGGGGACAGAGGCCTATAAACAAGAGTTGGCAAAACAAAAAGCAGTTCAGGCAGAAGAGATGGCAATGCAAGCACTGCTTACAAAAAAAGATGCTTTAGCCAAGAGTGCTGTTTTATTACAGGCCAGCAAAAAAATTCATACCATAGCCTCTTCTGGCTTTAAAAAAATTACAGAACCTGTCGTTAGGGTGCTGTTTACCAAAGGTTCTCCCAAGGTTCGGGTAGAGGGAGATGGTTTGGTTTTTAAATCTAGAGATAACAGTACAATGCTAAGATCTGGCATTGAGGTAAACTCCAGAGGTGGGCAGCTTATCGTAAATGGTTCAAAAGTAGGCCGTGATATCAAGATCACCGCAAATAGTCCAATTAATGTGGTGTACGGCAAAAATATGAAAAAGTCCAAGCGAGTGCGTGGATACATAATGTTGGCAGCAACAAAAAGTGGGGTCAGGATAATTAACCATGTCAAGATTGAAGACTATCTCTTAGGGGTAGTACCAGCAGAATCACCACCATCTTGGAAGGCAGATGCCCTTAAATCCCAAACCCTAGCAGCGCGTACATATGCTTATAACGATGTTCGTAAACATGCAAAGGATGATTTTGATGTTTATGACAGTATTCGCAGCCAAGTTTATGGTGGTATAGGTAAGGAGCACAAAAATACAACCAGAGCCATAAGAGCTACCCGTGGGGAGATTATCACCGCAGTTCGCAAAGGCAAGCTACAGCCAATTCTTGCAATGTTTGCAGCAAACAGTGGTGGTTACACAGCAGATCCACAAAAAGAGTACTCTACCCGCTGGGATAAATCCCACTACTATCTAACAGCCCATAAAGATCCCTGGAGCACTAAATCTGGAAAGGCTGGTTTGGCTCGTTGGGAGTACACCCACAGCCGCAAAGAGATAGAAAAAAATCTGGCAAAAAGAAAGGTCTGGATTAAAAATCTAGAATCCATAAAACCGGTATACACAGGACCATCAGGCAGAGTAGTGAAAGTGCGATTGCTGTATGACGGTGGCAAAAGCAAAACCATCCGTTTTCGCCCCAAAGTAACATTGGGGCTAGCAGGACGAATCGGCACACTGCCAGATACCATTGTTGATATCAAAAAAAGAGGGGATAAGTTCGTATTTACTGGCAAAGGTTTCGGTCACGGCATTGGCTATATGCAATGGGGCGGACAATACATGGCAAAAGCCGGACACTCCTACCGTGATATTTTAGAGTTTTATTATCCCGGCACCAATATTATGCAGTATTGGTGATTGGATTACTCCTAAACCTACAAGAGAGGTGGTCTATCATTTATATATCGTTTGCCCAACCATGGGAACGCATTGTTCTCAAGACGACAAATCAATTTCTTCGAATGGCCTTTAGCCCATCCGGGGGTTTTCAATGGTTTTCTTTGGACGGTTATGGAGGGGGTTGATACAAAAAAACTCAATTAAGTGTGGTTGGTTACATTACTGTCCTTTGTTGGGCTTTAATATGGTGGACCGAACGCTACAATGTTTTGCAAATTCTCTGTTTGTGTTGCAGTGCAGCGAAGAGAATTTTCGAATCCTGGTTGATCCCTAAGTCGAAATTGTATTCTCTTGCAACATGTTGATCTTAAGCTGTAAAACATCAATAGTTCGGAATCGTTTATTTTTACTGCCAGAGAAAAGTTCGAGATCGTCCGGGTCGATACCAAGTGACTTTTCGGAAAAATTGCTGTTTTTTCCAACGTAAACAGAGAATTTTAACTTTACACAAAAGAGTGGTGATCATCTCAATCGTGCTCAGGTGCAACTCTCAATATGACAAGTGAAACAGAAAAAACTTCTTAATTAGGGTAGGAGTATAATATACTACTAAGTAGGATGGCTATCCCTAAAACAGTGGAGGGCAAAAAGATGCCAATGGTCAAAAAAAGTATATCAGTGACAGCCCAGCAAGACAGCTGGATCAAGGCACAGATTGCAACTGGACATTTCGGCAATGAAAGTGAAATTGTTCGTGAATTGATCCGTGAACGCCAAATTCGAGAGCAAGAAACTCCGTCAGAGATCAAAGCAATTCGCAAAGCGTTGATTGCAGGTGAAGAGAGCGGTTTTAGCGATAGATCTATAGACGAAATATGGGAAGAGGCCAGAAATCGTCATAGAGCAAAACGTGCCTGATTATCGCCTTGCTGAGGCCGCAAAAGAAGATTTGATTGTTATTGCACAATTTGGTGATGAACATTTCGGCTTAGCTCAATCAGACCGATACCGTGACCTACTTAAACAGCGGTTTTTAATACTAGCAGAACAGCCTTTTCTTTACCCAGAAGTTGATCATATTCGCGCCGGGTACAGGCGTAGCGTGTGCGGGGTTCATTCGATTTATTATCGGATTGAAGGCGAGTTTGTGGAGATCGTTCGCATATTAGGCCGTCAAGATACAAAGAAAATTTAATGGGAATGGTCAACTTTGGGTCAGATAGCTTGAGATTGCTGCCAATAATCTTGTTGATGCTTTTCTACTTCTGACCGACCTCAATAGAGTCGATAAAATTAGATTCAGACTCTATTGGGATGGTAAAATGGTGCTACTATGGCAGTTATTGATTCAGTTTGTATGTGATCTGTTCCGGGATAGGGAGTTGTTGCAGGTGGAAAACCTGTTACTACGGCAGCAGGTGAATCTTCTGCAACGTAAGCGTCCCAAACGCCTTCAAATCAACAAATTGGATCGTTGGATATGGGCTCAAGCCTCTGCAATCTGTTCCAACTGGCAGCAGATCTGATGATCGTTCAGCCAGAAACAATCATCCGTTGGCACCAGGAAGGATTCAGACGGTATTGGAAGTGGAAATCGAATCCTGGTCAAAACACTGGTCGACCAAAGGTTTCTCAAGAAGTTCGAGATTTAATCCGTCGGATGTGCCATTATAACCCAACAGGAACCTGTCATTAGTTCCATACTTGATTTTTAAATACATATCTTCATCAAGCAATTGTAAATCATTTAACACTTCAACAAACTTGATAATGAAATTGTCTACAAAATCCTGCTCTTCTTTAACCCTTACTACTGCTAAGTTAACTCTCTCAGGGCGAGTTTTCTCCCGAATGTTTACATACCATATTCTTGTGGAGGCCTTCTTCACGTGGAAAATCACCCCATTTATGGACAAATACTGTTGAATCTTGAAGACCTTCCCAATAATGAAGAACATTTCTGATCATTTCAGAATAGGAAGTATTTTGCATTCGCCATGCGAGATACATGGAGTAAAAATTTTGGGCAGGCAGATTTTGAAGACGCTTTAGATTCTTTTCATCTCCATCGTCCTTAAGGTGGTTGATGAATATATGGGCAATATTTCTTAGAAGCTCTCGTTCTGTAGAGATAGACTCCTCTGGTATTTCACTGACCTTTCGATTCATTTCATCTTCAAATCTTATGATATCAATTTCAGTCACGCTATGTGAAAAACACAGCTTTCCTACTGGCGTAGTAGCGTATTCTACTTCCTCTCCAGTTATACCTGGAGACAAGTTTTCCAGTCTTTGATCAGCTTCTTGTTTGTCCGCCCGATCTTTGTCATCCATTAATTCAGTATTCTCAAGCAATACGTTCTCAGTTTTGTCTTTTATTTTAATATCAACGTTTGAATTTTTTCTGAGAAATTTTTCTAGATTTGCCCTCTGATCACAGTAATCCTACCAACAACATAAATTGAAGGCTCCAGCTTATTTGGCGACCCGATATCAACATTAAAAATTTCGCTAAAACGACATATCCGACCAACTAAATTTTGGAATTGTGAGGGTGTAAGGTTCTTCCTGCCCTTCTTCATTTCTATTAAAAATAACTTTTCAGCAGGAATATTTACTCCTTCAAGTAATGTCGAACTTGTTACAATATGGCTAACATCTTCGATCTTCGAGAAAATATGCTCGACATACAGTTTGACAATATCTGGCAAAGAGCCGTGGTGGTAAACGATTCCCTTTCTAAGGCACTGAATAAGCCGGAAGTCCTCATGGATAAATTGCCTAAGCTCTTCACAAACAGCCTGAATTTCTCTGTTCTGGACATCTTCACGATACTGAATGAACTGAGAGACAAAACACTCTATCTTTGGTGGTGAATTCAGGTAGATGATGATTTATTCTTGCACTATGGATATTTAGGAATTCGTAACTATTTCGGTAGCCTTCACCATCAACATCTAAATACTTATTGAAGAAATGGTCATAATATTTCAGGGTTTGATAAACTCCATATGACTCACGAAAATCTATAAGGTAGTAACGTTCAGACTTGAGACGTTCTTCAACAACATGAGGCCTAATTTCCTTTTCAGTATATCTAATTTGTTAGGAGACAGCGATATCTAGCTAGGTAGAAATACCTACTATAACAACTATTCTTGCCAGGAGTTTTAAATACTATCTTCTGATAAAAACTTACCCATTAGTTTAAAGCCGGGGTCAAAGGATAGTGATCCGGTTTTTAGTAGATTTTCATCGTATTTGCTGTTACTGTCAGGTTTAATGTTATCTCCCATCATGGCAAAAGGGACGGGATCTGAATTGTGGGTTTTTGTTGCTACTGGTGTGGGATGATCCGGTAGGGATGCTGCGCGGAAAGGACCTCTTTTGGCAAGTGTCTCTAAAACCGGGCCGACTAAAATACGGTCGAAATCCTCGATTGCTTGAATTTTATAGTCCAACCTACCTGCATGACCAGCTTCGTCGGGGGACTCTACATGGACAAACATTAAATCGTGGCGTTCCAAACCCTCTAAACAGGCACTGGCTTTACCTGCATAGTCAGTGTCTATCCATCCTGTTGCACCGGGTACGTTGATAGTCTCAAAACCAATGTTTGCAGCAATACCACGCATTAAATCAACCGCTGATATCATGCCGCCAGATTTTCCATATAGCTCTTTAAACAGGTTTAACTTAGGCTTGCGACCTTGACCCCAAAGCCAAATACTGTTTGCTGTAACTTCACCAGCTTTTTGCTTACGTTGGTTAACAGGATGGTCGGCTAATATTTTCCAGGACTCTTGCATTAGTGCAGCAATGGGGGAGGAGTCTATACCGCTGGGTAGATGTCCATCTATAGGTTTGTCGGAAATATCGTGGGGTGGTATGGTCGTCAGTTGTTCCCGTCCACCATGCCAAACCAAAAGGTGGCGATAGCTTACACCAGGATGAAAACTGAATTGTTCGCTGCCTAGCTTTTGATTGATAAAATTAATTAGTTGGGTGGCATCGACTGTGGTTATGTGACCTGCTGAAAAATCACCCATAATTTTATAGTCATCTGCCAAGTTGACTAAATTACAGCGAAAAGCAAGATCATCTTCACCAAGATCAACACCCATGGCACCAGCTTCCAAAGGGCTACGTCCGGTATATCCTGTTGTGACATCATAACCAAGCACACCAAGGTTGGCTATATCACTACCTGGATAATATCCTTCTGGGGTATTTAAAGACCAGCCACCAACCCCTTCCCGGACCATGCGGTCCAGGTTGGGAGTTTTGGCAACCATTAGCGGGGTCTGCCCATTTAATTCTGGCATGGGCCTATCGCTCATACCATCGCCAAGAAAAATGACATATTTCACGTCACGGCTCCGCTATTTGTGAATGATTATAGGAGATCCTTGACGACATCTCTCTCTGAACGCAACTCATTATGAACCTTATCAAATTGTTGTTTAGCAAAGTCGGACATTGCCAAACCTTCAACAATAGTGTTGTTCCCTTTGCCGTCACTACGCATAGGATAACCAAATACCAGCCCGGCATCAACACCATACTGACCGTCAGAACAGATAGCAGCGGAGAACCAATCATTGGCAGGAGTTGCATTCTCCATGGAAATGACATGCTCCAACGCTGCATTGGCAGCAGAGGCTGCACTAGAAGCACCACGGGCTTTAATTACTGCAGCTCCACGTTTTTGAATACTGCTAATAAACTCACCCTGCAACCAAGCTTTATCTGTTATAACTTCGGTAGCTGGTTTGCCAGCAATTATGGCATTTTCAAAGTCAGGATACTGATTGTTGGAGTGGTTTCCCCAAACTGCCATGTTGGTAACTTGAGATACAGGTACACCAGCTTTACTGGCTAATAAACTTTGGGAGCGGTTTTGATCCAGACGCATCATTGCAGAAAAACGGTCATTGGAGACATCGCTGTTGCTCATGGCAATTAAACAGTTGGTGTTACAAGGGTTGCCAACAACCATTATTCGCACATCACTGGCTGCTTTGTTAAGTGCTTGGCCTTGGCCTACAAAAATAGGGCCGTTTGCTTGAATAAGATCTGAACGTTCCATGCCAGGACCACGAGGACGAGAACCAACCAACCATGCCCAGCTAATACCGTCAAAGGCAACTTCAGGGTTGTCGGAAACTATCACATTACTTAGCAAAGGAAAGGCACAATCATCTAGCTCCATAACAACGCCTTCTAAAGCACCCATAGCAGGAGGAATTTCAAGAAGTTGTAATTGAACTGGGCGATCTTTACCAAATACATCTCCAGATGCAATACGAAACAGCATACTATAGGCAATTTGTCCTGCGGCTCCACTCACGGCAACTCGTATAGGATTGGTCATACATTACCCTCCAACAATTATAAGTTATTAATCTATTTTATGAGCCATACTTTGACCTAATGAGGCAGAAATCGCAACCTATAGCCTAATATTTTTGCAAAAATCAGGCTTTTTTAATGTTTTTTACTCTGTTCTAAAGCACTGTTTATTATCTCTTCAGCTTTTTTTATGTTACCAGAAAGGTATATTTCCAACAATCCACCATCAAATAAATTTCGCCAAAATTTACCCCGTTCTTGTAGAATTGGAATGTGGTTGCTAGAGATTTTTCGCCATTTTGTAAACCAA
>JADFYX010000089.1 GCA_015232795.1 Magnetococcales bacterium | reverse complement strand
AATATCGAACCCTTAAACGGTGTACCTTTAATAGGGTATACCATTGTTGAGGCACTTTTAAGCCGTTTTTTAACCCGTTATGTAGTATCTACAGATGATAAGGATATTCGTGATGTGGCACTGGCTTATGGGGCCGAAGTCCCTTTTTTAAGGCCGGATGATCTGGCGTCAGATACTGCTAGTTCAATGGCTGCCATGCAACATGCGGTGGCATGGGTGGAAGCTGACGAAGGGGTGCGTTATGACTATGTTATTGAGTTAATGTGTACCAACCCCATGAAAACAGTTTCTGATATAGATGGAGCTATAGAAAAATTGATCAAAACCGGGGCCGACTCCGTTATTGCCGTTCATCGTCTTGATGATCATCATCCGATTCGTATTAAAAAAATTGTTGATGACAGGCTGCAAGATTTCTGTCTGCCGGAAAAACTTGAAACCCGTCGTCAGGATCTTAAACCCGATGCCTATATTCGCAGTGGTTCTATATATGCGTTAACTAGAGATCATCTTATGGTTGATGCGCAGCGGTATGGCTCTAATAATAGCAGACCCTGGATTTTAGACCCACATAAGGGTGTTAATCTCGATTCTAAAATGGATTTCCGTATGGCAGAACTTCTTTTAGCGGAATATCCGCGACCACATATAACAAAATCCGATATACCACGGAAAAATTAAATTAATGAAAGTCACACGTTTTGAGTTAAAAGATTCTGCCAGTGGTTACAACCGCAGCTTTATGGATTCACTGCGTACCCACTATTATCTCCTTAGATATCCTAAAATATCCATCGGTACCAATACCGTTATCAAAAAAGGTGTGCTGTTTAAACTAACAGACAACGCCAATTTTAAAATGGGGGACCACTGTACCATTAAAGAGCAAGGCATTTTTTTGTTAACCAAGCCCAACCCATATTTTGAAATGGGAAATTATAGCGGTATTGGTGAGCGGTGCTGGATATCTATAAAAGACCATCTTAAAATTGGTAACTATGTTCGTATAGGGCCAGATGTCTGTATTACTGACAATAGTCACCAATTTGCCAAAGATGATCTAATAATGAACCAACGGGCAAACATCCAAAAAGTGATAATAGATGATGATGCCTGGATGGAGCGTGGTGTAACTGTATTGGGCGGGGTTCATGTTGGTCAGGGTGCTGTTTTGGCTGCGGGATCAGTTGCTACTAAAAATATTCCACCTTATGAAATATGGGCGGGAAATCCTGCCCGTTTTGTAAAAATGAGAGAATAATATGAGGGCTAAAATACTTGTTATAACTCCTGTGCGCCATATAAAAGGTGTTGCAGAAATACTGGAAGATGCCGGAGATGTCACCTATCTGGACCACCCAACTTTGGCCGAGGTAGTTAGGACTATTCCTGGTTATCAGGTGGTTTTTACCAACCCCAACAAGTCCAATGTTTTTCTGGGGCGCGAGGTTTTGGGGGCAGCAGATGAATTACAAGTTATCTGCACCGCCTCAACCGGAACCAACCATATAGATAAACCTCTGGTAGCCAAGCTGGGATTGAAAATTATCTCTTTAACTGAAGAGAGATCTTTTATAAATAAAATTTCATCAACAGCCGAACACGCTTTTGCTCTAATGATGGCATCTTTACGTCATGTACCCAGCTCTTTTGATTCTGTAAAACAGGATGAATGGGACTATACCAAGTTTATCGGCAGGCAGATGGACCACCTTACCATAGGGGTAATTGGTTATGGTCGCTTAGGGGGAATGTTTTCCCGTTATTGCCATGCTTTTGGGGCAAAGGTATTGGTTTATGATCCCTTTAAAACGGTAGAGAATCCTGACCATAAACAGTGTGGTTTAAATGATCTTCTCCCACACTCAGATGTTATTGCTATACATGTTCATGCAACTGAGGAGACCCGTGATATGGTCAACTCTCAATGGTTTGCCCAGATGAAAGATGATGTTTTATTGGTAAACACCGCTCGTGGTGATGTGGTGGATGAGGAGGCTCTGCTGGCTTTTTTGCAAGGCAATCCAAAAGCCCGTGCTGCAATTGATGTGGTAGCTGACGAAGTACGCAATAAAAATAACTCTCCACTTATTGCCTACGCAAAAACTTCAAAGCAAGTTATTATCACGCCTCATATTGGGGGTATGACTGTGGAAGGGCAGCAGATAGCGTATGGTCATGCTGCCGATCTGCTGCGACGGTTTTTAAAAAAATAGGAGCATAATTGTGTCACAAGACTTTTTTACAAAACGTTTGCAACAAGGGCCAGTATATATTATTGCCGAGGCTGGTTTAAACCATAACGGCTCTGTTGCTATTGCCAAACAGATGATCGATGTGGCAGCCAAAGCTGGAGCCGATGGGGTAAAATTTCAAAAACGCACAGTAGATACCTTGGCAATTGGCTCGGTATTAGATGCCCAGGATGACCGTTTTCCCAAATTTGGCAATACCTATCGTAAGGTACGGGAACATATAGAGTTTAACCGTGATGAGTATATAGAGATACAAGCTCACTGTAAAAAGCTTGGAATGGATTTTCTCTGTACTGCATTTGACCCACCAGCAGTTGACTTTTTACAAGAGCTAGATCTGCAAATATTCAAGTTGGCTAGCCACTCTTTGACCAATTTAGAGCTGTTGCACTATCTTGCCCCGTTACAAAAGCCGGTTATTCTCTCAACAGGTATGGCGCAATGGGATGAGATCGACCGTGCCGTGGCTATTTTTAAAAAGGCAGGCACACCTCTGTTTTTGCTCCACTGTGTATCGGCATATCCCACACCCATAGATCAACACAATCTGGCTATGCTGGACAAACTTAAACAGCGCTATAACATTCCCGTCGGTTATTCCGGTCATGAAATTGGCTTCCAGCCTACCCTTGCAGCAGTTGCTTTAGGAGCATGTATAGTAGAAAGACACTATACTCTGGATAAAAGCATGGTGGGTTTTGACCATAAAATGTCACTTGATCCCCAAGAGTTAACCGCTATGGTTGAGAATATCAGAGCTGTTGAGTCTATGATTGGTGATGGCGAAAAGATGGTGTCTGAGCAGGAGATGATAACCAGGAATAAATATCATGTCTCCATGGCTTCTGTTACAGCTATAACTGCGGGGAGCGTATTAACAAAAGAGATGATTACCTGGCGTAATCCAGGCAATGGAATACCCAGCAAGGATGCTGATAAATGGTTGGGCAGAACCTTGGCCCAAAATGTTGCTGGGGATGTGTTGATTACACCTGATATGTTTGAAAAATAACAGAGCCTTAAACTATGCCAGAAGTCTCCATAATAATTCGTACCCGCAATGAAGAGCGTTGGATTCGCCACTGCTTACGGGGGGTGTTCGAGCAGGATTATAGCGATTTTGAGGTTATTCTGGTAGATAATGCCAGCAGTGATCATACTGTAGCCGTAGCCAAGCGATTTCCTGTTGCTAAAGTTATCTCCATAGATAAATTTATACCCGGTAAAGCTATAAATGATGGCATTCGTGCCTCTTCAGGGCGTTATATTGTCTGCCTTTCTGCCCACTGTGTTCCTGCTAGTAAAACCTGGTTATCGTTTCTTTTGCAAAATTTTGCTGATGAGAAAGTAGCCGGAGTTTATGGTCGGCAGTTGCCTGTAGCATTTAGTACTGCTCTTGATAAAAGGGATTTGACCATTGTTTTTGGTTTGGATAGGCGGGTGCAGATTAAAGACTATTTTTTTCACAATGCCAATAGCATGATCAAAAGATCGGTTTGGGATAAAATCCCTTTTGATGAGCAGGTAACAAACATTGAGGACAGGGTTTGGGGTAAGGCGGTTATTGAAGATGGTTATCATCTTGTCTATGAACCAGACGCTCCTGTTTATCACCACCATGGTCTCCATCAGAGCAATGATGAAAAGCGGGCCAAAGGTGTGGTCTCAATAATTGAAAAAATGGATGAGCAGTCCGCAAGCAGGCTACCGGAATCCATCCAACCGGGAAATTATGATGTGGTGGCTGTGCTGCCTATAAGAGGGAGTGTGCAAAAACCAGCCGGTCGGGATATTCTTGGTAGGCTCCTGGATCTGTTGCAAAAATCCCGTTATTTAGGGGGGGTTTATCTTTTTGCCGATGATCCCAATGTAGAAAAAATTGCCAAAAAGCGAGGTTTAAGTCTAATTCACCGCCCCCAAGAATTTAATGCAGCAACAAAAAGTATTGAAGATGTTTTGCAATACTGCTTAACCCAGATAGAGGCCGCTGGTGATTATCCTGAATCTATTTTAAATTTGGACTATTTATATCCTTTTCGCCCTGTAGAGTTGATTGATGAACTGATCCATGATGCACAGTTTAACGGCCTGGATACTATATTTCCCGGTTATGTTGAATACCGTAATATGTGGAAAAAAGATCACAACGGCAGCTTTATCCATGTGGGAGAGAGCCTTCTGCCAAGAGAACGTAAAACCCCCATGTACCAAGCTCTTTATGGTTTAGGATGTTTAACTGCTGTTCCGGTTATAAGGAGTGGTCGTTTGGTGGGGGATACAGTGGGTATTCTTCCTATAACTGACCGCAAGCAGGCATTGCGATATAAAGGCAATAGTTCATCACAAATTGTTGAGTTGCTGCTAAAAGCTGAAAGTTTATAAAATTTTTTTCACACACTAATATAGTATATTCCCTAAATTTTCTGGTATGCGTTAATTGTTAGTTGTTCGAAAGCGCGTAAATCATCTTTGCATTGTCTAAGAAATACAGTTAATATGCCACTTTTGCAGTTTCCCCACAATTTCTTGAACCCCACTATTTTGTTGTATTGTGGGTTTCTTTACAGTTTTCTTGGAGGGCTAATTCGTTGAATAGAATTCTCACTGTTTTGCTCGCAACATTTTCTGTCCTGATGTTTGTTCCAGAGTTTGCTTTGGCTTCAGGGGGGGGAGGAGAGCGACTTCCACTTACCGATAGCTTTGTCGGTTATATGGCTATCTTGGTCTTTGTTATCTCATACGCATTTGTAATGGCGGAAGAGGTTACCCATCTGCGTAAATCCAAACCTGTACTCATAGCTGCAGGTGTAATCTGGATCATGGTTGCAGCAGTATATGCCAGCCATGGTATGCCCCACGCTGCAGAAATTGCAGCTC
The DNA here is from genome assembly GCA_015232795.1 of Magnetococcales bacterium. GTDB lineage: Bacteria > Pseudomonadota > Magnetococcia > Magnetococcales > JADFYX01. The sequence goes on along the minus strand of JADFYX010000089.1, from coordinate 3,837 downwards.
GGCATAATATTCTGGAATACTCCGAATTGTTCCTCTTTTTGTTGGTGGCTATGACCTACATCAACGCTATGGACGAACGCAATGTGTTTGAGTCACTGCGCTCCTGGTTGGTACGTGCTGGCTTTGGTTATCGTAAACTGTTCTGGATGACTGGTGTTCTATCATTTTTCATCTCTCCAATTGCAGATAACCTAACCACAGCTCTTTTAATGTGTGCGGTTATTTTGGCTGTTGGTCGTGATAATCCAAAATTTGTATCTTTGGCCTGTATCAACGTTGTTGTTGGTGCCAATGCTGGCGGTGCTTTTAGTCCCTTTGGCGATATTACTACTTTGATGGTCTGGCAGAAGGGAATCGTCTCTTTTGGAACTTTCTTTGCTCTCTTTATACCTTCAGCTATAAACTGGTTGGTTCCCGCTGTGATTATGCACTTTGCAGTGCCTGACTTAAAACCAACACCAAGTACTGAAAATATTCCCATTAAACGTGGTGGTAAACGTATTATTGGTCTGTTCTTGTTGACAATTATCACTGCTGTTAGTTTTCACAATTTCCTCCATCTACCACCAATGATGGGTATGATGATGGGATTGGGCTATCTCTCATTTATGGCTTTTTATCTCAAGAAAACTCACGGTAAGGTTGAAGGTAAAGAAGGGGTACGGCAGAAGAAATATTTTCTTGAGCACAACTCCGACAGCACACCTTTCGATATTTTCCACAGTGTAGGTCGTGCAGAGTGGGATACGTTGCTATTTTTCTACGGTGTTATCCTGGCTGTTGGTGGCTTAGGCTTTATCGGCTATCTAGAGTTGGTATCAGGTGTTATGTATGGTGAGTGGGGAGCAACCAGTGCCAACATTGCGGTTGGTTTCCTCTCGGCTATTGTCGATAACATCCCAGTTATGTTTGCGGTATTGACCATGGGGCCGGATATGTCTCTGGGTCAATGGTTGCTTGTTACCTTAACTGCTGGTGTTGGTGGTAGTATGCTCTCCATCGGTTCTGCTGCTGGCGTGGCTTTGATGGGTCAAGCTCGTGGTCTCTATACTTTTGGTGGCCATCTTAAATGGGCCTGGGCTATTGCTTTGGGTTATGCCGCAAGTATCTATGCCCATTTCTTGATCAACGCATCTTATTTTGAGGGTATTGTTAAAATACCTTAATAAGTAGGTTTTAAAATATTAAAGGCGGACGGTGATAAGCCGTCCGCCTTTTTTTATCTTCTGGTGTATGTTTTATGAGCGAACAACGTCCCTCTTTTGCTGCTCTAGCTGGTTGGTCAATTGCAGCCTTGGTGCTTTTGGTGATATCAGGTTGGGCACCATGGGCAATTTTTATCCATTTTGGACCACACTGGGGGTTGTTATCTGGTGTTTTGTTGGTTATACCATGGGCTTTGTCGGTGCAGTATGAACCGGCAGGCATTAAACTCGGTCCCTTTGCCACCCCGGTTATTTTAAATGTTGGCGCACTTCTTATCGCTTGGATATTGAAAATTTTATGAGGCGCAAGGCTTCCACAACCATTATATTTTTCACAGTTTTTTTAGATCTCCTCGGTTTTGGCATTGTTCTGCCGCTTATGCCTCTCTACGCTTCAGATCCCCGTTTTGCCGCCTCCCCAGCACAAATTGGCTGGCTGATGGCTATCTACTCCATCATGCAGTTTATTTTTGCACCGTTGTGGGGACGTTTTTCCGACCGCATAGGCCGTCGTCCGGTATTGATAATAGGTCTGTTTGGTTCTTGCCTCTCTTATCTGGTTTATGGTCTTGCAGGCAGTTTGACCATGTTGTTTGTCGGTCGGGCAGTAGCTGGAATTATGGGGGCCAATATTTCCGTTGCCCAAGCAGCAATGGCAGATTTAACCAGCCACAAAGAGCGGGCAAAAGCCATGGGTATGATAGGTGCGGCTTTTGGTTTGGGTTTTATTCTTGGGCCTGCCATGGGAGGTTTTCTCTCAGAGTATGGTTTGGCAATTCCCCCTTTGGTGGCAGCGGTTATTACCGGGCTTAATGGGGTTGCAGCCATCTTTTTATTAGCAGAAACTCGCGACCCAAAGCACCACAATGGCGATCTTCCAAAAGCAATAGCTTATCACCCTTTTGCTCCTTCCCGTTGGAAAATGGAAGCCCAATATAGCAGTGTGCTGGCTATTTGTACGTTAATGGGTCTGTTTATTGCCATGTTTTCGGCATTTGAAGTTGTGTTGCCCTTGTGGGGCCATGATGTTATTGGCTGGAACATGGTTGATATTGGTTGGGTGTTTGTTTATGTAGGAGTTGTCGCGGTTATTGTGCAAGGTGGTATAATTCGCCGTTTGACACCAAAAATTGGCGAGAAGAAGACAACCACACTGGGTCTAGTTTTGGTGGGAGTTGGTCTAGCAATATTAGGCCAATGGGGCAGGGAGTTGGTATGGGTAGCGTTAGCCCTGATTGCTGCTGGATCTGGTTTTGTCCATCCCGGTTTTTCAAGTTTGGTAAGTATAAACAGTGATGCAGCCAAACAGGGGATGATGATGGGGCTATTTCAATCTATGAGTGCCTTGGGTCGTGGAGTTGGCCCGGTTGTTGGTGGGTATATTTATGGCAGCCATAAAGGCGGGGTTCTTCTGATTGCCTCTGTTGGAGTTGGTGTAGTGTTGCTGCTGTTTTTGTGGGTTGGAAGAAAGATCAAGGACGCTTGCCAAACCGCGACGCAAGCCGCATAACCAGACCCCCCATAATTCGGCTTGGATTTCCCCCACCGCTTTTAAGAGCTTTATCTGCGCTAAGACAGTCCATAAGTCCGTTAGCTAGATTTGCGCTTTTAACCAAGCGGCATTGGGTTAAAAACTCCTGCTCTTCTTTCCAGAATATTCTTAATTTATTACAAACAGCTTTGGGGTTTTCTCCTGTATTCAGCAGGGATTGCCCTTGAATAATTCTTCTTAAGCGCATGGCAAGAATAGCTATCATCGCTAACGGTTCTTCACCACTCTCCATAAGTCGATCCAGAATATCAAGAGCCTTTGCAGTTTTGCCATTGGCTGTGGCAGATACCAAGCCAAATGTGCTGTGCTGTACTGTCTCTCCCACGCAAGCCATCACCTCATTTGAGCTGATATTGCGGTTTTCGCCAACAAACAGTATTAACTTTTCCAACTCACTGCTTGCTGCTAAAGTATCTCCATCCAAACGATGAGAGAGATATTGCAGAGCATCCCGGTCTACCTGATAACCCTGATCTTGCAGATGTTGCCTAATCCAGGCACTGAGTTTACCACCCTCTAATGGATAGTAGGGGATGGCCCACGCAGTTTTGCTGGTTTCAAACCCCTTACGCAGAGGATCTTTAGCTTCTAGGTTTCCTGATTGCACAACCAATATGGTTGTTGATGATGGCTCTTTAAGATAACCAAGAAGGGTTTTTTTAGCCTCTTTGCTAATTTTATCTGCCTCTTTTAGCAAAATAAATTTTGTTTTGCTTAAAAAAGGAAAACCATTGCAGGCACTTATAAACCGCTCTTCATCGAGATTTTCGGCAAAAAAAATCTCAGCATCAAAATCTGCTGCACCAGGGTCTGTAATGACCAACTTTTGCAGTTGTTCAACCTGATTCACAATCAACCCCTGCTCTTGACCATAAAGAAGAACAGCAGGTGGCAGAGTCCCATTGCGCAAACGACTATCTATTTCAGTGGTTTTTAATTTCATAAGAATTAAATTATGCCACTATTTTTAGCTGTAAGGAAATGTTCAATAAAAATCATCTCAGAGCTTGTGAAAAAATGAAACCCGTAGCGAGAGCGTCCCAAAACGCCCCCCGTGACATGGCGGAATGGGACAAATTG
>JADFYX010000088.1 GCA_015232795.1 Magnetococcales bacterium | reverse complement strand
CAATAGACCATCTGTTTGGTCTGGGTGGTAATGATATTTTTGTCTTTGAATTGAATGATGCTGGAGCGACAGATACCGATACTATTTGGGACTTTAATATGAATAGCGAGACTGACAAACTCAAGCTGACACAGAACGGAGAGGTTGTCGAGACTACAACGCTAACATCTTTGATATCCGCCCAGACAACCAGTGGCTCTTCGCGCAGTATAGTTTTTGCCGATAGTAATGCCGGTACACAGGTCACCATAGTTGTTTATAATATTGCTCGCGATCTAACTTCATCAGACTTTTGTGCTACAGGTGCAAGTGACCCACTGGTATTGGACCTAAACGGTAACGGTGTAGAACTCACATCATACACAGCATCACCAGTCATGTTTGATGTAAATGCTGATGGTACCCCGGAACAGACTGGCTGGGTGGGTGGTGGGGATGGTCTATTGGTGTTGGATAGCAATAAAAATGGAACCATTGATGACATGAGCGAGGTAATCTCAGAATATTTTACCACTGGTGCTCAAACCAGTCTTGCTGCTTTGGCTACCCTGGACCTTAACCATGACGGGCAGATAGATAGCAACGATGCAGCTTTTGAGCAGTTAAATGTCTGGGTGGATAAAAACAGCGATGGTATTTCTACTCCACAGGAGTTGCAAACCTTGTCGCAAACTGGAATAACCTCCCTGGGTTTGACTTTGGATAATTCAAGTGCAGTTATCATGAACGACAATATGATAAACGGCTATGCCGATGTAGTTCATAGCGATGGTCATCATGGAACCATGGCTGAGGTACAATTTAGCTATGCAATACCTGGAAGTGACTCTGCTGATCTTGTGGCAGATATTGAAGAAATCAGATTGGATGATCTGATCTCTATGGATTTCAGTCAAGATAGTTTATTTGCTGTATTTATCGGTAGTTATGATGATGGTTTAAGCTGGCAGGGTGTTGGCTCTGAAGATAATTTCACTCTTTTAGAAAATGAGTCAAGTATTCTGGGTAGCCTATCAGGTGGGAAATCTCATATTGTCCAAGATATGCTATCGGAGATCATCTCATGGGACGAGTTTAATTTAATTTTACAATCTGCTCATGAAGAGGACAGCCTTGAAGCATTGCTTGAGCTTGAAGAAAATTCTGACTATCCCATATTTGTTGATTCGAGCCAAAGCAACTCAGAAGATGATGTCAGTCAAATAATGCTGTATAATAGTGATATTTATGTAAATGGAGTAGAGATATTTCCAGAATATGCAATAGAGACTGTTCTGCCAGACGTCGGTATCATGACATAGAAACGGCATATGTACTTTATTTGGTGGTTTAGACACGATGGCTGAAAAAAATAAAAAAGGCAAAAGTGTAACTGACCCTGAAGAGATAAAGAAAATTTTTGTACAAGCTTTACTAGAGGATAACCCTTTTCAGTTGCAGATAGGTACCCAGGTATTTGTCTATTATACGCGTTTTGTACATGATCCATATCTTGCCGAATATATTGAAAACGGTGTACGGTTGTTGATTGCTCCCCTTGATCCCCCCATTGGCAATATTAAGATAATTAAGAGTAAATTTGTTACTTTAGAACTGTTTACAGAATTTTATCTGGTAAATGCTAAGCTCCATTTTCTCTCGCGCCCCAACCCTGAATCTATTGAACTGAGTTTTCCAACTAAGCTCAATATTGGTAAACAAAAAAGGGACTCCATAAGAGTTGTTATTGATCCAATATGGGGGTTGGAGGTCAAAGCTATCCGTCCTTCAGGTATCTCATTCAGTGGTATCCCCACAGATCTAAGTACCGGAGGAATCTGTTTTTCCACCGAAACATCTATCCCTATAATGACCAAACAGTTTCGTTTGCTACTTATAATTATATGGCCATCACGGGGAGTGGAGGTGCAGGCAAAAGCTATATTGATAAAATATCATGACAAAGAGGGGGATATTTTTTTTAGGGCAAAATTTCTTTTTGAATCTTACGATGAAGCCCGTGCCATGGAGGAACTAGCTACGGCTTTGCAAATAAGAGAGATTAAAAAACGCGAAGATCTCTTTGGAATTAAAAAAGTTATGGACAATGCCAGCAAGGCCAACAAAGCTAGTATTGCCGAAGAGCTCAGTGAGGAGAAACCGGAAAAGCAAAAGAGCATAACTTCCAAAAAATTAAAAAAATTCTTAATAACGGTTAAACCTAAGTTAAAAAAACAGCCCTCCCACTAAGACAATCACAGTGGAGAATGTCCAGGCCAAGGTTAATGAAAAAATTATCGAAAATCCCGCCCAAGACCAGCCCGCTTCTCGCTTAATAGCTGCAATAGTTGATAAACAAGGAGAGTAGAGCAGAAGAAAAACCATCAACGCAAAGGCACTTATGGGAGTCATAGCTTGGGATATGGCATTGCGTAAACCTGCCGAACCAGTCTCGCTGCTGTTATCCTGTCCGTAAAGAACTCCATAACTGGCGACCACCACCTCTTTGGCAAATATACCAGATAAAATAGCTACAGAATCTTTCCAGCCAAAACCTTGAATGCTAAATATTGGCGTAATTGACTGTCCAATCATGCCTAAATAGCTATTTTCCATCCTTTCTTGCTCTTTTTTGTTATTCAACTCGGTGACAGCCAATTTGCTCTGAGCGGCATCGGCAATTGTTTGGGCCTGAGCAATTGCGGTTTCATAGTTGACGCTGTAGGTAATGTCACGGGGAAACTGCTGGAGAAACCAGATTGTTATGGAGCCGACAACAATCACACCTCCAACCATGCGGACAAAATCATAAGCCCGTGTGCCTATATGGGTAATGATCGACCCCAAAGTTGGCAGGCGATAGGGGGGGAGTTCCATAACAAATGACTCTGTACCGCCTCTTATCACCAACTTGCTCAAAAAAACGGCTGCCCCCATGGCTGTGGCAATGCTGATCATGTACATGATAAAAATCATTTGACCAGCATTGTCTGGAAAAAAAGCACCGCTTAATAGAATAAAAGCTGGTAGTCGTTGTGAGCAGGACATAAATGGATTGATTAAAACTGCAACTAAGCGTGCACGGGGACTCTCTATAGTGCGGGTAGCCATAATTGCTGGAACATTACAGCCAAACCCCATCACAAGGGGAATAAACGCCTTACCATGGAGACCAAAAATATGCATTATTCTATCAAGGAGAAACGATGTTCGTGCAAGGTAGCCAGTTTCACTAAACATGGCGATAAAAAAGAATAGAATCAAGATGTAAGGCAAAAAGACCACCACAGCCCCAATGCCCATGATTATGCCGTCCATCAATAAATCTCGTAGCAACCCATGGGGCAGCAAATCACCTGCTTGGGCTGATAAAGCTCGAACACCATGGTCGATCCAGTTGGCAGGATAGGCTCCCAGTGTAAAGGTAGATTCAAACATCATCCACATCAGGCCCACAAATATTGGTAAACCTAAAAGCCTGTGGAGAATAATTTGATCTATACTGCGGGTGATTTGCATCCTTTTATCGGGGCAATCTGCAACTGTGCGCACCTCTAATAACAGGCCGTGGATAAAACCATAACGGGTATTGGCAAACATACTATCGCAAGATTCTCCATGGCTGTGGGAGAGATCATAACGGGCACGACGAACTAGTTCTATTAGATGACTGTGTTCTCCCTCACGGCGCAAAAGTTCATCGTCTCCCTCCAACAGCTTAAGAGATAACCAACGGCTTTGATGTTGATCCATCTGCCCGGGGTGCAGTTTTATAATTAGATCTTGAACCTTGGTAATGGCCTCTTCTAAATGGCTATCGTAAGGTAGGGTAATTGGGTGAATCTCATCATGGGGTTTGTCTGCCATCTCAATTACGGCATCTAAAACAGCATCCATTCCCACACCAAGTTTGGCATTGGTTTCCAACACAGGCCCGTTTAACATACTTGATAGATCTTTATTATCGATACGAATTCCCTTTTTATTGGCTTCATCGATCATGTTCAACACATATACTGTAGCCTGACCCATCTCAAGTAGCTGGGTGGTAAAAAAGAGGGAACGGTCAAGGTTGCCAGCATCTAGTATGTTTAACAGTACATCTGCCTCTTCAGAATGGAGATAATCCCGGCCTATTCGTTCTTCAAGAGAGGTAGAAGTCAGGGAGTAAATCCCCGGTAGATCTTTTATGCGAATCTCAACCCCTTTGTATTCTATACGACTCTCTTGGATTTCAACCGTAACACGAGGATAGTTGCCTGTACTCCCTTGAGAACCGGAAAGTTTATTAAAAAGAGAAGTCTTGCCACAGTTGGGATTTCCAACTAAACCAACGGTAATAACCCGTTTATTATCTTTATTGACTACTCTGTTGCTCCCAAAAGAAGCATCTTGGGAGGTCGTAAGGTTTTGTGATTTTCTATAAGCTTTCATGGATACAAAATTCCTTGGCATCAACTCATGGTATTGCTGGTCCAGATAGAACAGATAGGAGAATAGCTGTTGACACTCATCATTGGTAGGTGTGTTTTATATTTAAGCATTAACTGGATGAAACAATTTCTTGTAATATTGCCTAAATTAAAGTAATTTATAGGATTTTCAACTCAATAGGGAACTGGTTTTCGTGGAATCATCTACACTAGATCTAATACACAGACTAATAAAAACCATCGACTCCTTGATTGCCGTAGGAGATTTACAACAAGCAGAAGAGCTTTGTAACTCCATGTTGGCAAAAGATGAAAATGCTGCTGCTGGAGAATTTTTATATCGCAAAGGGCTTATCACCCTGCAAAACGGCAATTATCATGATGCTGTTATCCTCTTAAACCATGTGGTGAACAATAATCCTACTAACCCAAAATTTAAAGAGGAGTTAACTGTAGCCCTGATGAAAGCGGGTCGTCACTCCCAAGATAGTGGATCTTTAGACGAAGCAAGAAATTATTATCGCTGTACTCTCATGATTAATCCCTACCATGAGCAGGCACCAGAAGCGTTGGTTGCCATGGATATGTCTGGGGAGTACTATTTAAAAGTTCTCTCCCAAATTCATGAGTGGCAAAAACCGGCTGCTTATCTGGAAATTGGAGTTTCCAGGGGAGAGTCCATGACCCTTGCCAAACCACCAACTTTTTGTGTTGGTATTGATCCTACACCGCTAATTAAAGTGCCGTTTCACACCCAAACCCAACTGTTTGAAATAGAGAGCGACCGTTTTTTCGCTGAACAGGATCTCTCTGCTATTTTAAATGGCAAAAGTCTTGATTTGGCCTTTATAGATGGTATGCATACCTTTGAGCAGGTTTTTCGTGATTTTATTAATGTGGAGCGTTATTGCCAACCCGATACTCTCGTAGTTCTTCACGATTGTCTCCCTTCAGACCCCATCACATCAGCCCGAAATAGAATCTCTGGTTGGTGGACAGGTGATGTGTGGAAAGTATTGCCATGTTTGATGAAATACAGGCCGGATCTGGCAATTATCATTATACCTGCCCCCCCTTCTGGTTTGGCTATTATCACCTGTCTTGATGCAAAATCTACAATTTTGGATAAGGGCTACAGCGGTTTTGTAGAAGAGTTCAAAGGTCTCACATTTGAAGAGTTTGAGAAAATAAGAGACAGCTCTTTTGATATGGTAACAAACGATTGGGAAGCTATTGAAAAGCAGATTATTTCAGTAAGAGGTGAATCTCTCTAACTTTTCTCAATCATCTGGATAATTTCTTTAACTTTGGGATAACCAATTGCATCGTAATAATCTATAATTGCACGGTTATTTTTCAAAAGTATGTAGAAAATCAATTTTTGATTTTTGTTCCAACTGCAAAATTCAGCCTCACTTGTTGACCTTGTTGCTCTATGGGTATTGGCCCTGCCAACAGAAAACACCTCATCTAGATAGTTTTGACTACAGGTCAAGCTTTCTTTAGTGAAATAACGGAACAATTTTTTAAACTGTTCCGGATCAGTTGTATAATCCTCCATCTTAAACACAGGTGCTTTTGAGTTTAAAGCTGTAGATTCGAAAAGTAAGGCGTGGCTCATGTTCCATGTGAACAGTAACTCTGCATCTGTACCTTGTTTCTCGGCAGCGTTGGGAAAACAGCCAAATTTTGCTAAATATTGTAGCATCTCGCCATTTTGTGTAATGAAATTATCAATCATAAATTTATAGTTAGAAAAATTTTCAGGTTTTTTTGATTTACTAAGGTGATGATTGAAAAGAGAGGATATTCTCTGTATAGGTTCTCTGGTTAAAAATCCAAAAGCTCCCCCCAAATCTGTAATTGGTTTTTCCATATGGTCTCCATGATATCCATGGATTCCCCCTACACAAAAACCATCTTCAGCCCTACTATTTAGCTCTTGGGCATAGTCAATACCGGATATTTCTTGACAATTCTTGTTATCTTCAAAATATCTGGTTCCGTGGTAACATTGTATATTATCGTGCATACACAATACTTTAGTCAACCAGCTTGTGGCAGTTCCTCCCCAGGAAGAAGCATAAAAAATGTTACCCATAATCAACACCAAAAAGTTTAACTTTTAAGCCTGACAATACAGTATAATCATCAGAGAATTGTATTTCTGGTCACTACATTGTAATCTATTGATAAAGTTCATCTTCTAAAGTTTGGAGATCTTGTACAACCCCTTTGTTTTTGGCTGGGTTGGGTTTTTGTCCATCTTTAAAAGCCTCCATGACCCAATGTCTTTCTCCTGGGGAAATAGTCTCTCCATTCTCATAGTTTACCGCTTCAAGATGTATCCCTTCAGGTACGGGAAAATCAGTTGCTGGGAGATCTTTTAATCCTGCTCGCATAATGTCAATCCATATAGGCAGGGCAGCAGTTGCTCCAGTCTCTCGGTAACCCAATGGTGTGGAATCATCCATACCCACCCAAACCCCAGTTACCAATGATGGGCTGAATCCCATAAACCAGGCATCACGCAGATCGTTAGTTGTGCCAGTTTTTCCTGCTAGGGGACGGTGTAATTTTTTTGCCCGCCGACCTGTGCCATGTTGTACTACCCCTTTTAGCAGGTTAGTAGCCTGATAAGCGGTGGTGGGGTCTAACACACGAGAACCAAACAGTGAAGCAGTTTGGGGTTCATCTTCAACACTTTTTACATTGTGTTGGGCAACCTCTTTTTGGGGTTCTTGATGGCATAAAAGGCAGTCTCCACCTTTGTGGCGGTAGACAGTGCGACCAAAACGGTCTTGAACCCTGGCTATATAGACTGGTTCTACAAGCTTACCGCCATTGGCAAATACCGCATAGGCGGAGGTCATGTCCAGTGGCGTGAAACCAATGGAGCCAAGAGAGAGTGAGAGATCCTGGCGGAATTTGGGAATAGGCAGGCCAAATTTATCTAAAAATTCGACTACATTAGAAATACCAAGCTCTTTCACCAAGCGGATGGTAACTAGATTTCGTGAGTGAGCCAAACCAGTACGTAAAGTGGTGGGACCGTAGAATTTTTTCTCATAGTTTTCCGCCCGCCATACCTTCAGTTCACCAGTATCTGGATCACGATATTTAATGGGTAGGGGGCTATCGTCAATTTTATCCACAGGAGAAAATTGACGATCTAAGCCTGCAGCATAAAGAAATGGTTTAAAAGCGGAACCCGGTTGTCTTTTGCTCTGTGTGGCCCGGTTAAATTCACTGTTGGCAAAACTATACCCCCCAACCATGGACAAAATTTGTCCTGTGTGAGGGTCAAGACTAATAGAAGCAGCTTCAGCTTCTGGCTCTTGAGCTAAACGATAAATATCATCTTTGTTTGTTGGTTGTTCTACAAGGATAATATCTCCAACCACCAATACATCACTGATGCTATTAACCTTTGGCCCCGGTTTTTTATCATCACCTTCAAGTCTTGGTCTGGCCCATCTAACCCCTGTAAAAGGTAGCTCAACCACCTTTTTGTCTTGTAACAGTTGGACTTTAGCTGGGGAATCATTGGCAGTCTCAATAACCAACCCATAAAGATAGTCGGATATGGAAACAGTTTTTTCTGGGTTGGCAGTCACCCAACTTGCAAGGGTTTCTGGCTCTAAATTGGCAAGATGATCAACTACTCCACGATAACCGTGGCGACGATCATGGGCCAACAGTCCATCGCGAACCGCTTGTTGCGAAGCTCTTTGGAGATCTGGGTCCAAGGTGGTGTAAACATCAAGCCCACCCCGGTAGAGCTGGTTATAACCCCACTCAGTGCGAATGGTTCGGCGTACATGTTCTAAAAAGTGTGGGGCAATTTGTTCTAATGGTTTTGGGGGTCGAGCAAGGCCAAAAGAGGCGGACCCTGCTATTTGGGCCTCCTCAGGGGTGATAACTCCCACCGCTGCCATTCTATTTAAAACTTTAATCTGTCTTTTTCTTGCCCTTTCAGGCTTTTGCCAGGGGTTGTAACGGTTGGGGGCTTGGGGCAGACCAGCCAATAGAGCCATTTGGCCTAGGCTTAATTCTGAGACATCTTTGTTAAAATAGATCCGTGATGCGGCTCCAACCCCATAAGCACCCGAGCCTAACAAGACTTGGTTTAGATAGAGTTCAATAATTTCATCTTTAGAAAAACGCTGTTCTATGCGTAGAGAGAGAATAATCTCTTTAATTTTTCTCTCCCAGGTTTTAATGCCTGTCAACAGAAAGGTTCTGGCTACCTGCTGGGTGATGGTTGAGGCTCCTTGCACCTTACGCCCAGCACGCACATTGGCAATTGCTGCGCGAAACATACCTACGAGATCTACTCCTGGATGTTTATAAAATTTCCAATCTTCTATAGCAAGAAGAGCAAGAACTAACTTTGTAGGGATTTTATCAAAAGGGACAAATTGCCGACGTTGAATGTAGAACTCGCCTAACAACTGGTAATCTCTAGCAAACACCCTTGTTACCAAGCTGGGTTTATAGTGGGCTAGATCATCAAGAGTTGGTAAATCCTTGCTATAAATTTGATATATTTTCCAAACACCAC